>CAZIJO010000022.1:0-40228 GCA_964539515.1 uncultured Bifidobacterium sp.
AACGCACTCCTTGAACACGCCCTCGCGCTCGACGATGAGGTCGTGGGTGAATTCCAGTCCGTCCACATGAACATTCCAATACATCCACTGGGTTGGACGAATGACCACTTTCTTGCGCGCCGCCTCGTCGGCCTGGCGGATGGCTTCCGCTTCCTTGGCGGTGACCAAGTCCGCCCGCAGCAATTCCTGGAGCTTGGCTTCCATCGCCGGCGAATACACGGCCGCCAGATAGTCGCGCATCTTTTTCCGCATGAACACACCGTTCGTGCAGATGTAGATAATACGCCCCTGCCGGAGCAGGCCGCCCACCAATTCTTCAATCTTCGGATAAATCAGCGGTTCCCCGCCGCAAATGCTCACCATCGGCGCGTCGCATTCTTCAGCCACCGCCAGACACTTCTCCAACGGGACCATGTCCTTGAGGTTGGTGGAGTATTCGCGGATGCGCCCGCAGCCGGTGCAGGTCAGATTGCAGGTGTGCAACGGCTCGAGCTGCAAGACCATGGCGAACTTGGGTGTCTTGCGCAGCTTGTGCTTGATGATGTGGCCGGCGATTTTTGCCGACAACGCAAACGGGAATCTCATAATTCTAGCGGACGAGCGCGAGTTGCGCGGGCGTCTCGGTTGCCGGCTCCAGGGGGGCGGCCGGCGCCGGCAAGGGCGGCAGTTCCGGGGGCGGAACGTAAAGCAAGCCCTTCCACAATCCACCACCGCCGGGGATCAGAAAATCAATGGGTGAAACGCTCTTGGACGCATGCACGCCGCTGCACCCGACCGCCAGCAGCGACAAGGCCGCGCAGCCAAGCAAATGAATCGTTTTCCGCTGTAATCTCACCGGTATATGAGTATAGGATGCCCCTGCATGTCCGCAACAGCTAATTCCAAGGTTCAGGCCCGCGGATTGGGGCATGCGCTGGTCATGGCCGGCCTGGCGTTCGCTGCTTGGTTCGGGGCGGCGAATCGCGGTTTCGCTTCCGATAACAACCCCGCCGATCGGGAACAGTTGCGCACGTCGGCCCAACAAAGTCTGGCCGCCGCGCGGGAGCGATTCGAAGCCGAACCCACCAATAGTGTCGCGGCGTGGCAGGTGGGACGGGCGAGCTTCGAACTGGTGACTGTGCTCACGGATTCCAAGGAGAAGGAGGAGATCATTAACGCTGGCATCGCGGCCTGTCGCCAGAGTGTGGCCCTGGATTCCAATTCCGTGGCCGCCCATTACTACCTGGCGATCACCGTGGGCAAGCTGGCGGATCTCAAACGCAACCTCGCTGCCTATGGGATGGTCAAGGAGGTGGAACGGGAATTTCACAAAGCGCGGGAATTGGATGAACAATTCAATCACGCTGGCCCCGACCGTTGCCTGGGCGAACTCTATCTCAAAGCTCCGGGCTGGCCATTGAGTCTCGGCAGCCGCTCGAAGGCCCGCAAACACCTGGAGCGCGCCGCCGAACTGGCGCCGGATTTTCCCGAGAACCGGCTTCTGCTGGCGGAGGCGTATGGGAAATGGCACGAAAAAAAGCAGCTGACGCAACAACTCGAAGCCCTCGAAAAGCTCTGGCCGGCCGCCCGCACCAATTATTCCGGCACGAATTGGACGGCGGACTGGATCGACTGGCAGCCTCGCTTCGACAAACTGAAAGAAGACGCGCGGCCGTGAATCCGTAACCGCAAAATCCATTTCTCATCGGCCGGCATTCCCTCTACGTTCTGCTTGTGCATCCAATTGCATTCCACCTCGGGCCGGTGACGGTCCACTGGTTCGGCATCTGCATCGCCCTGGCGTTTCTGGCCGGACTATGGACAGCCACGCGGCGTGCCCCGCTGGCTGGGATCGCCGGCGAGCAGATCGCCGACCTCGTCGTGCCGTGGCTCCTGCTCGGCAGCGTGCTGGGAGCACGGGTGCTCTATGTCGCCACTTACTGGCGTGAGAGTTTCGCCGGGCAACCGTGGTCGGAGATTTTCATGATCCAGCGCGGTGGGTTGGTTTATTATGGCGGCCTCATCGGTGCCTCGCTCGCTGTCATCCTCTTCGCGCGCTGGAAGAAGATTCCCCTCTGGAAACTGGCCGACGTCCTCACCCCCAGTGTCGCTCTCGGCTCGATGTTCGGGCGGCTGGGTTGCCTGATGAATGGCTGCTGCCATGGACGTCCGTGCAATTTGCCGTGGGCCATCCGATTCCCGGAAGACCATTCCACCCAGGGCCTGCCGGTGCACCCAACACAACTTTACGATGCATTTCTAAACCTGGCCCTCTATTTGGGCCTGGCCTGGCTGTACCGCCGCCGGAAATTCGATGGCCAGGTCTTCGCCACTTACCTGTTCGGCTACGCCGTCACCCGCTCCATTGTCGAAGCCTTTCGAGGCGATTACACGGAGGGACATCTCCATGGGGGATTCACTCCGGCGCATCTGGTCAGTGGGGCGAGCCTGGCCGCGGGTATCGTCTTATTCTTCGTGCTGCGCGCGCGCAGACCTTCTCCTGCTCCGGCAAAATGAGAAATTCCCTCGTCAATCCGCTCCCATCCCTGCCCGTCCTCTGGGAAGCGGACGCACGTTCCGGCGTTTCGCCACTAAGAGCCGGTTTGAAAACTGGTAGCGGCGGGCGTCTCGCCTGCCGTAGAGGGCGGCATCTTGCAGCCCAGAATTGTGGCTCAAGTTTTCCAAGGACGCAGGAATTTCCAATGCTGACCGGCGATTCAAACGTTTTGTCCGCCGAGCGGGACGCGCCGGCTCTACGGCAGGCGAGACGCCCGCCGCTACGGTCGAATGCGGCCCGCAGAGTTTTCAAACAGGCTTCAACGCCGCAACCGGCGGCGCCAGATCTGGCGCGGCGGCCGAATGCGGTCTTGCCACTGCTTCCCGCTCGCTGGCGAAGCCGTTACTGGAGCGGGGCAAAGCAACATTGCTTGATGAGTCAAGCAATCTACCGATGGGCGAAATTTTGAAGCATTTCACCTTTAACTTATGCCAAACAAATCCATTGGTCTGATTGAGCTTTCGAGCATTGCGGCTGGGTTCGAAGTCGCCGACACCATGCTCAAGGCCGGGAACGTGCGCCTGTTGCTGTCGCGCTCGATTTGCTCCGGGAAATACATGGTGCTAATCGGCGGCGAAACGGCGGGCGTGGAAGCGGCCATCGCGGCAGGTGGCGAGGCGGCCAACGGCTGCCTCATTGACAGTCTCGTGATCGCCAACCTGCACCCGGATGTATTCCTCGCCATTGGCCGGACGCAACCGGTGGAACCCAACGGCGCGTTGGGCATTATCGAATCCTTCAACGTCGCCACGCTCGTCCGGGCCGCGGACGCCGCCGCCAAAGCCGCCAATGTGCAACTGCTGGAGATTCGCCTGGCGATGGCGCTGGGCGGCAAGGCCTTTGTCACCATGACCGGGGACGTTGGTTCGGTGCAGGCATCCGTGGCGGCCGGCCGCGCGGTGCTGGCGGAAGCCGGCGTCCTCGTGAACGCCGTGGTCATTTCGCGCCCGCACCCGGACGTTTATCGCGAAGTAATTTGATTGTTGTAGCCGCCGACGTGAGGAAGCGGACGGCCGAGCCAAGAAGAAATCGGCCTCCTCACGTCGGCGCTTACGATCATAGATTTTATGAGCAAGACACGCATTGGGCTCTTTGGCATTGGACTCGACACGTATTGGCCGCAGTTCGCGGGCTTGAAGAATCGGCTGACCGGTTACCAAAAACAGATTGGCCGGCGATTGCAAAGTTACGGCGGGGAACTGGTGGATGCCGGGCTCGTGGACAATCCCACGAAGGCGCGCGCCGCCGCCGCCAAGTTTCGACGCGAGGAAGTGGATGTCATTTTCCTCTACATTTCCACCTACGCGCTTTCGTCCACGGTTCTGCCGGTCGTGCAGAAGGTGGGCGTGCCGGTGGTGGTGCTGAATCTGCAGCCCGTGCCGCAGCTCGATTACGAAAAGTTCAACGCGCTCGGCGACCGCGGGTTGATGACCGGCGTCTGGCTGGAGCATTGCCAGTCATGTTCCGCGCCGGAAATCGCGTGCGTGTTCAATCGCGCCGGCATTCCGTACCACTTGGTCACCGGCTATCTCGAAGACGAAGATGCGTGGACGGAAATCCAGGATTGGGTTGAGGCTGCAAAGGTGGCCGCGGCCATGAGCCGGAATCGCGTGGGCGTGCTCGGCCATTACTACTGCGGCATGCTCGACGTTTACAGCGACATGACCCAGCAATCCGCCGTGTTCGGCAATCACTTCGAGCTGATCGAAATGTGCGCGCTGCACAAGCACCGGGAAGCCGTCACGAAACCGCAGATTGAAGCCAAGCTGAAACAGTTTCGCCGCGAGTTCGCCGTCTCGCCGGATTGCGAAAAGGCCGAGCTGGTGCGGGCCGCAAGAACCTCCTGCGCGCTCGATGCCCTGGTGAAACAGCACAACCTCGGCTCGCTGGCCTACTATTACGAAGGCGAAGTCGGCAATGCCTATCGGGACATCGCCACATCGGTCATCGCCGGCAACACCTTGCTCACGGGTCACAACGTGCCCGTGGCGGGCGAGTGCGAGATCAAGAACGTCCAGGCAATGAAGATCATGGATTTGTTCGGCGTGGGCGGATCGTTCTCGGAATTTTACCTGTCGGACTTTGAGGACGATGTGGTGTTCCTGGGTCATGACGGCCCCGCGCACTTTGCGATTGCCGAGGGGCGCGTTGGTCTCGTGCCGCTGCCGGTGTACCACGGCAAACCGGGCAAGGGTCTGTCGATTCAGATGACCGTGCAGCACGGACCGGTCACGCTGCTCTCCGTGGTGCAAGGGGCCGGCGGGAAACTCTCGTTACTCGTGGCGGAAGGCGAATCGGTGGAAGGCCCGGTGTTGCAGATCGGCAACACGAACAGCCGCTATCGCTTCAGCATCGGCGCGAAGAAGTTCATGAACGAATGGTCCAAGGCCGGCCCGGCACATCACTGCGCCATCGGCATCGGCCACATCGCGAGCAAGATCGAAAAACTTGGGGCATTGTTGGAGTTGGAGACGGTGAAAGTTTGCTGAGGTATGAGAACGATGGTCGGAATCTTAGGGCTGGTGGTAATTGTCGTCATGACAGGCTGCCTGAGTTCTTACCAGACGCTTTCTGATAAGACCATTCTTCTTCGCGCTCCCAAGCGTGGGCTTCTAGTTCCATATCACGTACTCAGAACTAATGCGCTTTCGTCAGGTCAAATGATTAGCGTGCAGTTTCTAGGACAGGTAAAGTATCCGGGGACGCTTGAACTTCCTCAAGGCACAACACTTCTGGAAGGCCTTGCGCAGGCTGGCGGGTTCACTGAGTGGGCAAATCCGAGGGCGTTAGTGGTGACGCAGCGCGATGGCAGGTTTTTCAGGCCTAAGCTGCATCGGGTGAACGATTGGCGGACCTGGCAAAGTTTCGCCTGGTATGGTGAAACCGGCGACTGGCTGCTAGAAGATGGGGCAAAAGTTGAGGTTCTGACGTTGTCGAAGTAGCGGGTCGCCCGGAATGGTGGTATTGATCGCTTCAGCTACTATCAGGGGCTACGGGAACCATCTCAAGATGACGGCAGCCACACCTTAAACCGGCTTCAGGACTTTCCGGCGCAACACCTCGAGCGCCTGATTGGCCGTGACCTGTTTGAACGTCTCGCGGTCGACCGGATTGAACTGCCGCAGCACCAGCGTGGCCGCGGCCGAGGCCAGCCCGATAAAAACCGTCCCGACGGGCTTGTCGTCGCTGCCTCCGCCTGGTCCGGCGATGCCGGTGACGGATAAGGCAAAGTCCGCTCCCGTCGCGCGCTGCGCGCCTTCGGCCATTTCGCGCGCCACGGCTTCGCTTACGGCGCCATGCAAGGCGAGGGTTTCAGCGCGAACTCCCAGAAACTTCTGCTTGGCTTCGTTGCTGTACGTCACCAGCCCGGCCAGTAACACGGCCGAGGCGCCAGGCACATTCGTCAGACGATGCGCGATCGCGCCGCCGGTGCAGGATTCCGCGAGGACGAGGGTTTGCTTGCGTGCGGTGAGCAGGCGGATGATGACGGCGTCCAAGGTTTCGTCGTCCTCGGCGAACACACGCGCGCCGAGCTGTTCGCGAACAATGGTTTCCGCTTCGCGCACGAGTTGGGCGGCCTTCGAACCGTGGGCCGCGAGCCGCACGTCCACCGCGCCGACGTGGGCGCAGTAGCCGAGGTCCAGCCCGCGCGCCAGGGCGTCCTGCAACGGCCCGCCGATCTGGTCGGCCACCAACGATTCCCCGATGCCGATGGTGCGCAGCGTTCGGCAAACGTACTCGCCGGCAAGCGGCAGCACACGGTGCAGGAGAGGAACGACCGTATCGTTGAACATGGGGCGCAACTCCCGCGGCGGGCCGGGCAGCATGATCAGCCACTTGGAGTGGGTTGAGGGTTTAGAGTTGAGAGGTGAGGGAGAGGAAGCCTGGGCGCCACCTCCCGACTTCCATCCGCCAGCTTCCACCTTCATCGCGAGACCCGGCGCAGTGCCGTTGGGATTCGGCAGGACGATGGCCCCCTCCGGCACCATCGCTTGGACGCGGGTGCTGGCGGGCATCGGGCGCTTCCGCGACGCGAAGAATTGTTCGATATGCTGGACGATGGCCGGGTCTTCGTGGAGTTTCCGGCCGAGAAGCTGGGCGATCAAGTCGCGGGTGATGTCATCGGATGTAGGGCCCAGACCACCGGTGGTGATCACGAGATCAGCGCGTGCCAGGGCTTCGCGGGTTGCGACCTCAATGTCGTGCCCGGTGTCCGCGACCGCAACCTGGCGCGTCACGACGTAACCAAGGTCGGCCAGGCGACGGCAGAGCCATTGCTGATGAGTGTTCAGGACGCGCCCGAGCATCAGCTCGCTGCCAGTGTTGATGAGTTCGATGTTCACAGTGTCATTTCAACGGAAACTGGTTTCGTAAATTTCGTAGTGCGTGTGCTGCATGCCCAGGCGCTCGTACGTGGTATGCGCCCGGCGATTGTTTTTCTCCACATAAAGCCGCAGGCCGCAGACGTCCCGGCGCGATCGGGCCAGCGCTTCAACGTGGCCATACAGCGCGCGAAACACGCCGTCCCGGCGGGACTCGGCCGCGACATAGACGCTTTGAATCCACCAGAAATACCCGTTGCGCCAATCGCTCCATTCGTAAGTGATGAGCAACTGCCCGACGATCGCGCTGCCTCGCTCAGCCACAAAGTAAGTTCCTTTGGCGGCATCTTTCAGCAAGGCACGCACGCCCCGGCCAACAATGGCGGGACTGAGCCGGAACTTTTCCGTCTCCCAGGCGAGGTTACGATTGAACCTGGCAATAACGGCAGCGTCGGCGGGTCGGGCTTTCCGAATCTTCATGACACCGGAGAATAATGAATTGGAGTTGGATGGCCAGTTTACGTACCGCCGGCGGCGTGACGGGCGGGAACTCGGCACAACTTCCAATCCGCCTCCACAGGTCGGCGGCGACAATGTTGGGAAATCCGTGTCCATCGGGGTCGGTCCGTGGTTAAATCGCGTCATGGACGACGAACCGCTGCAACTGCCGATTGACGGCGTGCTGGACCTGCACACGTTCCAACCGCGCGAGGTGAAGAGCCTCGTGCTCGATTACCTGGCGGAGTGCCGGACGCGCGGAATCCTGCGGGTGCGCATCATCCACGGCAAAGGGATCGGGCAGTTGCGCCAGACCGTTCACCAGCTGCTGGAGCGCCATCCCGATGTGGCCGCCTTCAATCTGGCCAACGAACATTTCGGCGGCTGGGGCGCAACCATCGTCCACCTCCAGCCGCCGTCACCCAAACCTTGAACCCAATCATTCGAACTTGAAGTTGCGTTTCGCGCCCTGCTCCCGGACGGCCGAAACCATCACCGCATCAAGCGTGTTCGTGCCGGCCACTTCTTTCATGCGTTGCGCGACGTATTGCTCCCGCTCGCGGTTCAACTGATTGATCTTCGCCTGCAACCCGGCCCGTTCCTGGGCGTGCTTTTCGATGAATGCCTTCCGCTCCCCGGCATCCATTTTCTGCATGGCGGCAGGCAGCTCCTCGGTCTTCAATTTGTCGATCTCGAAATTCTTGTCCTTGGCAGCATCCACCAGATCCCACGCTGAATTCCGGTAATTCGCCGAAGCCTTGGCCACGGAGCGCTGCACCACGGCGCCGGAAGTGGGCGCCAGTGCCGCCACGTTGGCATCCTGGGCCACCTGTCGGGAAGCGCCGGACCGGCCAGCGGCACCATACGCCAGGTAGGTCTGGTTCAACTCCACGCCCAGCTTCGCGATTTCCTTGTCCTGCGGCGCTTCAATGGTCACCACCGCGCGGTTCTGATCAATGACAAGATATCTTCCGTCCGCGAGGTCCGCCCCGTGTTTCCATTTCGTGTTTACCCCCTCCGCTTCCGAACCACAGTGAATCGTGTTCACGATGATGCCCTGGGTGATCGCCGCCTTGCAGGCCTCGGCGTAATTGACCTTCCCCTGGGTGAACGGTTCGTTGCCTGCGATGAAGATCGCCTTGTAGACATCGGCCGCCGGACTCCAGGCGAGTTCCTCCACCGCACATTTGATGACCCATCCGCAATACTCGTCGCCCCCGTTGGTCCGCAACGCGAACAACTCCTCGGAGATTTTGTCGAGATCGGACGTCAAGGGCTGGATCTGGCGGATCCAGCCGCGCTCCGCTGGCAGACTGCTTTTGCCGTATTCGTACAGCGCCACCTGCACCTCCGGGGCCACCCCCGCCTGTCTGGCTTTGGCGAATTCGTTGACGATTCGCCAGAGCTGGCTCTTGGCCTGTTCAATCAAACCCTGCATGCTGCCGCTGGTGTCGAGCAGGATCGCGATTTGCACGAGCGGCTTCCGGGTTGCCTTGGCGGACGTCTCGATGGCGGGTGCTTGCGCAAGGGGGAAGTTGAGGAGGGCAACCACCACAACGGCGGCAGCGAAAAGTTTTGTGATCGGTAATCTCGTTTTCATGGAGGGAGGGGTTGATGGTTTCAATTGTTGTCGTTGTAAATCTCGTAGAGAGTGTCGCCCAGTACGAATTGCACCTTCTGGCCGAGCGCCAGCCAGGGCAAGGCCCGCGGGGTCTTCGCGGCGAAATCAAAATACTCCCGGGAATTGAACTGGATGCGTTGCCGCCGGACGTTTTGCCGTTTTTGGGCCGCCTCGTCCACCCACTCGTTTTGCGCGTTGGCGTAGAAGTTCTTGCCCGCAATGAACTGACCCTGTTGCGACAGCTGCGCCAGGCGGACCTTTGAGTCATCGGTCGGGCTGGCCGAAGGCGCGACGGTCCCGCCGCTGAATCCGAGCGCGCGGTTGGCTTCCACCGCCCCGCTGGCCGCCGCGACGGCGGGCGCGGTGGCACTCTTCAATTCGTAGCCATAACGCGCGCCGGAGACTGCCCGATCTCCGCCGCGCTCCAATTTGAACGCGTCCCAGTTCGCCGCCGCATCTTTGCGGGCCAGCGAATCCGCGGACAGCTGCGGCAAGGACTGCATCGCCAGCGGCACATTGCGCCGGGCTTCATCCTCGACAATGAGATACGCGGTGTAGGGTGTGACGATCCCGTACTTGCGCGCGAGCTCAGTGACTTCGTCGCGCAGTTCGGCGTTCTCGCCGCGCAACCGGATTTCATCCAGCAAATAGCCGACGCGACGGGTGGCCCAAAGCCGCGGAATAAACTCGTGGTTGTCGTCTCGGCGCGGGAAAGACACTTCGTAGGTAAACTTGCGCGGGACGCCGTTGACTGTGCCCTCAAGAATCACTGCGGCATCGCCCCGACCGGAATAGCGACCGACGAGCACAAGCTGGTCGCCACGAAAGAAGTCCGGCAAAGGCGACGGATAGAGCCTGGTGACGCGCACGTCGCCCGTGAACCGGAGGGTCGGATTCGCGAGAACGGGTTCCTTGATCTTCGAGAAGAAAGTGGAGACTTTGACTTCGAGATCCTCCTCCGGCAGGACATATTGGCTGACGGCCCGGGTGTCCTCCGTGATCCGGTCCAGCAGATGGGCGTTCACGTCCGTGCCAATGCCGAAGCAGAAGATGCGGGTCCGGCCTGCGTTCGCGCGCTTCACCCCGGCCACAATCTCGTCTTCGTCGGTCGTACCGATGGTGGGCCGACCGTCGGTGAGAAAAATGACCACGAAAGGCCGGCGGTCGTCGCGGTCGGTCGACAATGCCAGGGCTTTCTTCAACGCCTCGTCAATCGCGGTACCGCCGATGGGCTTCAGTTCCTTGATGAAATCATTCGCCCGGTCTCGATTGGAGTCCGTCGCCGGTACCAGCTTGTCGAACAGAGGTTCGACCTCGGTTGAAAACCGGACGATCTCAAATCGGTCGTCGCGATTCAGGTTTTCAACGCAAAACCGCAGGGCGTTCCGGGCCTGCTCCAGCTTCTTGCCGGCCATCGAAGCGGAGGTGTCCAGCACGAAGACCACGTCCTTGGGAACGATCTTGCGGTCCGGCGTCTCCATGCCCGGGGAGGCGAGCAGCAGAAAATAACCGTCTTCCCCATCCACCTTGTGGGCCACGAGGTTGACCCCCAGTTCATCCTTCTCCGGCGCAAAATAGAGCGCGAAGTCGGTATCCGGCCGGGCATCGGTGGTTTCAAAACCAACGGTGGCCCGGTTCGACCCATGCCGTTTGATGTCCACCGGATGGCTGGGTGAGTATATGGACTTGAGCGGACGGTCGGCGGCGATCTCGACTTTGATGCTCACGGTCTTGATCGGTTTGGCGGAGAATTTCTCCGTGTTGAGCGGATACGTGTAGTTGACCAACCCGCCCTCCGCTTTGAGCACCTGGGTGTAGGAGAGTTTGATGCGCTTCTTGCTGTTCGGCTCGATGGGAAAAATCCGCACCCGGAACACATCCCGATCGGCATACTCGAGGAGGGCGGGGTCTTTGGCCTTGCGCACGATGTCTTCGTAAATCTGGCGGGCTCTGGCCGCAGGCAGGAGTTCGGCTTCAACCATTCTGCCCCCGATGTCCATCGTGAACTTGTCTATCTGCGCGCCACGCGGGACGGGGAACAGGTATGTGCCTTCGAGTTGCTGGGGGTTGGGATTGTAAAACTCCTGATCCACCGACGTAATGGCGATCTGGCCTTCAATCTTGACGTTGACGTGGTGGTAGACCACCTCCAACGGGGCATAAACCCGGGGCGGGGGCGGCAGCGGGCGCGGGGGCCAGATGGGCGGCATGGGATGCGGTGGCCGCGGACCGGGCAGCCAATGGGACTCGTGGACAACGATCAATCCATCCGCGTGGCATTGAGCAGTTGGAAGCAGAATTCCGGTCAAAACCATCCAAGCCAGGAGAGCGACGATTCGTTTCATGCCGGATTGGACGGAGGCAGGGGTAAAATACTCCCGGCAAAGTTTTGCGAAGGCTCCCGGAAGTCCTGGTCGCAGGTAAACCCGAAAAAATGCGATGCCCGCCAGTCCGCTCCCAAGGCACTGAGTCACCCTCACTTTTTCCGAACAAAGGAAGCGGGGGGACCGGAATGATGCCCGGGGGAGTTAGTTGCGTCGTAGCGCTTCAGCCCGCAGGCGCGGTCGTCCGGCAGAGTCGCCGGCCGAGTGGTTTTCCGGGTGATTCAAAAGTCGGGTCGCAGTGGCCCAAAACCAGTCCCGGCAACACCGTCGCGGATACCAGACACATTCCTCGCTTCAGCCCCGGGTTGCCCGGGTGGAGATGAAAAAATGCGGGACTGGCAACGCACTCCTCGCCCATGGGGTGAAATTCGAAATTCGGGAACGCCGCCGCGGCTATTGCAGCCGCCAAGTGATGCGCGCCTTGTTCAAGTCGTAAGGCGACATCTCCATCTTCACGCGATCACCGGTGGTGAGGCGCACGAAGCGTTTCCGCATCTTGCCGCAAATCGTCGCCAGCACCAGATGTTTGTTATCCAGTTCCACCCGGAACATTGTGCCAGGCAAAACCGTGTGGACTCGTCCTTCCACTTCAATCGGTTCCTCTTTCATAAGTTAACCAACAAAAACGGCGGGATTCAGTTTTTAGCTGAACCCCGCCGCTGAAAACTGGTTCAGCTTAGTAGCGACCACGACCGCCGCCGCCGCCACCGCCGCCGAAATCACGACGACCACCGCCGCCACCGCCGAAATCACGACGACCACCACCGCCGCCGGGCCGTTCCTCGCGCGGACGCGCGATATTCACGGTCAGGGCCCGACCGTCCACTTCCTTGCCGTTCATGGCTTCAATGGCCCTTTGGGCTTCCTCGGGGGATCCCATGGTGACGAACCCGAAACCGCGCGGACGGCCGCTCACGCGATCCATCATCAGATTGGTTTCAACGACCGTGCCGTGCGCCGCGAAGGCGTCCTGCAGGTCGTTTTCCGTGGTGTTGAAGGAAAGATTTCCTACAAACAATTTTGCGCTCATGTGATGCTATAACTGTCCTAGACTCAACTTTGCTCTTTCCAGACTGTTCCCGATCGCCGGGTTTCAAATCATCACTGAACTTCGTTCACCTGAGGATTTTCCATGACGTGGATGCTTCAAGCCATCTACAGACGCCCGAAATATGACGATTTGCTAAGAAATAGCAAGAACCAAGTGCAAAAACTTTTGTGCTGTTCGCGCGCGCGAGCGCCGCCTCCGCCCTGCCCTTCCGAGCCGCGCCGCCACGGCAACGCACCGACCGGCGCTGGGCAGTACAAAAAACAAGGCGCGAAGGAGGAAACCCTTCGCGCCTGTGAAAACCGAATTTGGGCTAGGTCAAGGTGATCTTGTCCCCATCCTTGAGCGTTACGATGGCCTTCTTCCACGCCATGGTGGTGCCCGCCTGGGTGGTGCGCTGGCGGCGTGCCTTGCCCCGGACATTCAAGGTGTTGACCTTGGTCACTTTGACCTTGAACAACTCCTGCACCGCATGGCGAATCTGCGGCTTGGTCGCACGGCGATCAGCCACCACGGTGTACTGATTGAACTTCTCGCCCTGGCGGGTGCCTTTTTCCGTGAGCCGGACGGTCTTGACGATATCAAACGCGTTCATTTTATTCCTTGTTCAAACGGGCTTCCACCTTCTCAAACGCACTCCGGGTGAAGAGCAGTTTGTCGGAGCGGAGGACGTCATAAGTATTGAGTGATTCGCCCGTCGTCAGGGCCACTTCGGGGAGGTTGCGCGAAGCGAGCAGCAAATTCTTGTCCGCACCGTTGGCCACCACCAGGGTGGTGCCCTTCAACGCGAGCGCGGTGATCACACCAACGAACTCCTTGGTCTTGGGCGTGCTGAGTTTGAGGTCCTCCACGACCACCACGTCACCGGCTTTCAAACGCTCGCTGAGGGCTTTGCGCAAGGCTAGCTGGCGCGTGCGCACGTTGACCTTCTTGGCGAAATCACGGGGCTTGGGTCCGAAAACCACACCGCCACCGGGCCAGAGCGGCGACTGGTTGGAGCCGGCGCGGGCGCGGCCCGTGCCTTTTTGCCGCCACGGTTTCTTGTTCGAGCCGGAGACATCGCCCACGGTCTTGGTGCAGGCGGTCCCGCTGCGCTGGCCGGCACGGTGCGCCACCACGGTGTCGTGCACGGCTTGCGTGCCCTTGCCGTTTTCGATCAAGGCAAACTTGACCTCGAGTTCGCCGGCGCTCTGACCCTGAGTATTTTTGACGGAGAGTTTCATTTCGGTCCTTTATTTATTTCTTGGCGGCTGCCGCGGGGGCCGCGGCTTTCTTCTTGCCCACCGGCGCCGACGAAACCGCTGGCTTCCAGCCCTTCGGGCGCTTCTTGGATTCACGAATAATGACGTAATCCCCCTCCGCCCCGGGGAAGGATCCTTTGATCAGCAACAGATTGTCCGCCTCGCGCACTTGGAGGACTTCGAGATTTTGCATCGTTCGGGTGACCTGACCCATGTGGCCGGGCATCCTCATTCCGCGCATGACCGTGCCGGGAAACAAGCGCTGACCGATGGCACCGGACCGGCGATGCCAGCCCTTCGCGCCGTGCGTCGAATCGCCACCCGCGAAATGATGGCGCTTGACGACACCTTCGAACCCCTGGCCCTTGGTCGTTCCGATGGCATCCACGAAATCGCCGGGCGCAAACAAGGTCGCGCCGAGGGTTTCACCCGGCTTGACCTCCTTGGAGAAATTCCGGAATTCCCGGATGCGTTTGACCGCGACGCCGTTGTGTTTCTTGATGTGGCCGAGCACCGGCTTGGCGACCCGCTGTTCTTTTTGGTCGTCAAACCCGAGCTGAACGGCATTGTAGCCGTCTTTGCCGGCTTGCGTCTTGACCTGAAGGACCCGGTTGGGGCCGGCGAGGACGACGGTCACAGGATGCAGGACCCCGTTCGCGTCATAGACGCGGGTGTGTCCGAGCTTTTTGGCAATTAGTCCGAGGGGCATGGCAGGAAGGGGTTGAGGTTCAAATCTTGATGGTGATGTCCACGCCCGCCGGCAGATTGAGTTTCTTCAACTCATCCACGGTCTTGGCGGTCGGCTCGATGATATCCAGCAGCCGTTTGTGCGTGCGTTGCTCGAAGGTCTCCTGCGACTTCTTATCCGCGTGGGGAGAACGCAAGGTGGTGAAACGTTCGACGCGGGTGGGGAGCGGAATGGGCCCGGCGACCCGGGCGCCCGTGCGTTTGACGGTGTCGGCGATTTCCCGCGCCGACTGATCTATGACTCGATAGTCATAGGCCTTAAGACGGATGCGAATGCGTTGTCCTGCCATATAAAGAACAATTGTCTGGTTCTGTCTTCCAAAACGGTTCAACCCTTTCCCTCAGGGAAACGGGGGCGCAGAGAGTAGCAAACGCACCTTCACCTGCAACAAGTTTTTTTGAATTTTTATGTTGGCGCCTCAAACCGGACGACAAAGCCCGGCGCCGGTCAACGAGAACCGGCGCTGCACGGCATCCCTGAAGCCCTTGACCGCCACCTGGAATTATCGACCGGTGAGCCAACGCGTCGGGCGACGGAACCGCTTTGCATCCTTGAACGCACCGGCAGACCGCCCGCATATTGAGCCGGATGGCCGTGGAACTCACCGAAGATTTGTTGCAGAAAGCCGCTGGTTGGGACGTGGTAAAGCGCGCCCGCGCTTATCTCCAACTGGGTCAGGTGCTGAGTTCCAACTGGCAACCACCACTGTTGCGCGGTGTGGTCCAGAACGATGGCGTCTCGTTTCGCGCCTCAATGGTCATCCAAAACGAGATTGATATCGAGAACCTCTGCACCTGCCGCGATGCGCGTCAGTGGGGCAAGATCTGCGCGCATGGCGTTGCGGTTGGTCTGCATTGGATCGCTGCCCACCGGCCGAAAGCGACCGAAGCCGATCGGCGGACTGGCGATGAGGCGAGCGGACCCACGAGCCGGCTCGACTGCCGCCTTGCTTCCTCGAAGAAACCACTCTCGTTGCAACGCGCCGCCACGGGCGAGCCTGCCGAGCTGTTCCTGATCCTCCCGCCGAACTTCGCGCAAGCCATTGCGCGCGGCAAAGTGATGGTGGTCTTCGAGGCGAAGTGGACCGGCGGACGGTGCCCGTTGAACGCGCTGCCCAAAGGCCGCGCGTTTGCCTTTTCGCCACAGGACAATGCCATCATCGACCACCTTGAAGCCTTGGCCGATGGCGAGACGCCGGCGTTGCTGCAATTGGACGTGAAAGAACTCGCCGCGCTGCTGCCGCTGCTGGCAGATCATGCGAACATCACCCTCGGCAAAGCCAGCACGGTGACGGTGACGCGTCAGCCAATCCCGTTACCGCTCTGCGCCAGGCTCGACCAGAACGGAGAAATCGTCCTGTCGCTAGCGGAAAAGGCGGGCGATCTGGCAGTTTTGGGAGACTGGACCTGGCGGAAGCAGACGTTGCAACCGCTCGGCCTGCCGCCCGGGGCGGAGGGTATTTTGCAAGCACCAGTGCGGGTGCCGCGGTCACAAGTGCCGTTGTTCCTAAGTCAACATTGGCCGCAATTACAGGCCGCCGGCGGCGTGGAAGCGAACTTCAGACTGGAAGATTTCACGCTCGAACCCCAGACACCGCGCTTTGTGTTGTCGTTGCGCGGCGGGCTTGCGCAGCTAGGCGCGCTGCTTCAATGCGCCTACGGCTCGCGCATCATGACCGTCGGTGTCACCGCGTCGGATGAAGGCGTGTGGCTGCCCGATCCCGATGTACCGACACGTTATTCCACTCGCGAATTGAATGCCGAACGCGCAGCGCTGGCGCGCCTGCAACGCAGCGGTTTCATCGGCCCGGACAGTCAAGGCAGGCTGCAACTCATCGGCCAGAGTGGCGTGTTGAACTTTCTCGCGCGCGAGTTTCCCAAGTTGCAGCGCGAATGGAGCGTAACGCTGGATGAGCAACTCGAAAACCGCACCCTGAAGAACATCGAACGCGTCGAACCGCAGTTTCAAATCACGTCGTCGGGAGTCCAATGGTTCGATCTGGGCGTGGTCTTTGCCACGCCCAGCGGCGAGACCTTTTCGGCGGCAGAGATTCAACGGCTGGTTTTGTCCGGGCAAAGCCACACACGCTTGAAGAACGGCAAGCTGGCGGTGATTGATACCGGGGCGGTGGAAGAATTGCAGGAGGTGCTGCTCGATTGCGCGCCGCAACAGCACGCCCAGGGCTATCGCATCCCCAGCCAGCAGGCCGGTTTCCTGGAAGCGACGCTGCGGCAACACGCGGACTGGAAAACGCAGGCGCCCGCCGCCTGGCGCGATCGTGCGGCCAAGCAAAGTGGCGAGGCAGTGTTGGAATGCCCGCCGCTCGGCGCTTTGGAGGGCGTGTTGCGCCCCTACCAGAAACAAGGCGTGGCGTGGCTGGGTTTTCTGCGCGAGAACAGCTTCGGGGGCATCCTCGCGGACGAGATGGGCCTGGGCAAAACGCTGCAAACGCTGGCGTTCCTGCGCAGCCGCCGACGCGAAGCGGCGGACGCAACCGCCCCAACCAAGCTCCGCCTCCCGACGTCAGCGGCTACCTTGCCGCACTTGATTGTCTGCCCAACGAGTCTCGTGTTCAATTGGGTCGCGGAGGCGAAGAAGTTCACGCCGGAACTAAAGGTGGCGGCATTGCACGGTCCGGATCGGCACCAGCTGTTTGATCAGATTGCCACCAGCGACATCGTGGTGACGAGTTACGCGTTGATCCGGCGCGATGCGGAGAAGTATCGCGAGATCGAATTCGACACCGTGGTGCTTGACGAAGCACAGCATATCAAGAATCGCCAGACGCAAAACGCGCAAGCCGTGAAATCGGTGCGCGCGCAGCATCGGCTTGTGCTCACGGGCACCCCGCTCGAAAACTCGGTGCTCGATCTCTGGTCCATCTTCGATTTCCTCATGCCCGGTTATCTCGGCGCGGCAAAGGATTTCCGTGAACGTTACGAATTGCCCATCGCGAAGGAGCAAAACCGCGAAGTGCAGGCGCGGCTCGCGCGGCGGTTGCGCCCGTTCCTCCTGCGGAGGCTCAAGCAGGAGGTGGCGGCAGATTTGCCGGCGAAACTGGAACAGGTCGCCTTCTGCGAACTGACCCCCGATCAACGCAGCGTTTATCAGCAGGTCATCGAGGCGAGTCGCAAGGAAGTGCTCGCCGCGGTCGGCGCGCAGGGCATCGCCAAGAGTCGCATGGTGGTTTTGACGGCATTGCTGCGGTTGCGACAGGTGTGCTGCGATCTCCGGCTGTTGAAGCTGGAGAACATCAATCCTGCCAATGCGTCCGGGAAACTGGAAATGTTCGGCGAACTGTTGGCGGAAGTGATCGATGGCGGTCATCGGGTGCTGGTGTTCAGCCAGTTCGTCGGGATGTTGACGCTGTTGCGGGAGCGGTTGGCGGAAGAAGGGATTGAGTATTGTTACCTCGACGGCTCGACCACGGATCGCGCCCGGGTCGTGGAACGATTTCAGACGAACCCGGCGATTCCGGTGTTCCTCATCAGCCTGAAAGCCGGCGGGGTTGGTTTGAATCTGACGGGCGCGGACACCGTGGTGCATTTCGATCCGTGGTGGAATCCGGCGGTGGAAGCCCAAGCCACGGATCGCGCGCATCGCATTGGCCAGACCAAGGTGGTGACAAGTTACAAACTGATCACACGCGACACGGTGGAGGAGAAAATCCTGACCTTGCAGAACCGTAAACGGGAGATCATCCAGGCGACCATTGGCGGCGAAGAGGAATTTGCGGCGGCGCTGAACTGGGAGGAAATCCAGGAGCTGCTGGCTTAGCAACCCGCGCAACAAATAGGAGACGCTGCGGTGAGTTCCTCACTCCAATTCCGGGAATCGAGGATATTTACGACTCAGCAATGCGCCTGCTACAAAAGCCGGTTTTGCACCTCGCCCAGCTCGGCCAGCACTAAGCAAGCGTCTGACGATAACGCAACCGGCCAACAATCTTCGCCACTGCCATTAGGCGGTCGATCAGCCATGTCTCCGGAAGGCTCACGATCGGCCCGCTGCCCATCACAAAATCCCGAGCTTGATCCGCCAAAATGTCGCTTGGCAGCCGCCGATGACGGCGTAAGCTCATCGCGCATGAACCGGACGCAAAAGCAATGCCCCGCGCACCACGGAGCATCGCCAGAATAGATTCCCACCCGTAACTCGCCATGCAGAAACGAATCCTCACGGTGGCCGCCTGGCTGGCGGCGTTGACCTGGCACTCGCTCCCGGCGGCTGAATTCTTTGTCGCCCCGAATGGCAGCGATGGCAATCCTGGCACCCGGGCAAAACCCTTTGCGACCCCCGCGCGGGCAGTGGCGGCCGTCCGCACCCTGATTGCGGGCGGATTGCCGGAGGATGTCCGGGTAATCTTCCGCGCGGGAACTTACGCGCTGACGGCGCCGTTAGTCTTCAACGCGGCGGATTCAGGCACGGCGGAGCATTCGATCACTTACACCACAAACCCGGGCGAGCGGGTCGTGATCAGCGGTGGCCGCCCCATCAACAACTGGAAGCTGGCCGAGGGGCGCACCTGGACGGCGGAGCTGGCCGAGGTGAAGGCGGGCCGGTGGTTCTTCCGGCAACTGGTGATGAACGATCGCCGCGCGATCCGCGCCCGCTGGCCAGATGAGGATGGAGTATTCCAGCTGGCCACCGTGGACAATGACGTCAAGTCGTTCACGTTTGACCGCCCCTTACCGGCGAACAATCTCGGCGGGCAGGACGCCGAGCTGGTCGTTTATGAGAACTGGTCCGTCTCCCGCGCACGCGTCGCGTCATCAGACGGGAAACAGCTCGTAACCGCCAGTCCCGTCGGATGGATCGGCCACGGCAACATGACTACGGCCAGCCCGGGCAAGCCGGCGTTCATCGAGCACACGCGCGCCGGCCTTGATCAGCCGGGCGAGTGGTTCCTCGAGCGCGCGAGCGGGACGCTCACTTATCTGCCAGCGCCGGGCGAAGATCCGGCGAAGGTGTCCGCCGTCGCACCGGTCCTGACACAATTGGTGAAAATTGCGGGGACGAAGGAGAAACCCGTCCGCAATCTGCGCTTTGAGGATTTGGCTTTCGAGCACACGGATTTTCCGTTGCCCGCCTTCGGCTACTCGGAGATACAGGCGGCGCATTATGGGACAAGCATGTCGGCGCCGACCTACGTTCAACCCGTGGCCATCGAATGTGCCTTTGCCGAGGAAATCCGCTTTGTCGGCTGCCGTCTGGCGCACCTGAACAATTCCGGGATCGGTTTCGGCCCCGGTTGTCGCAGCAACATGGTCGTGGGTTGCCGGATCGAGGACATCGGCGGCAACGGCGTGATGATCGGCTGGCGCGGGACCGGCAAACTGAAGGACGGGGCGGAGGGATTGCTCGATGCGGATTGGGCGGACCCCGCCGAGGCGCCCGTCGGCAACGAGGTCGCCAACTGCTTGATCCAGCGCTGCGGTGCGGACAGTCGCGGTGCGGTGGGAATATTTGTCGCGTTTTCCGCGGACACGCGCGTGGTCCATAATGTCATCCGCAATCTCCCCTACTCCGGCCTGTCCATCGGCTACCGTTGGAGTCCGGCGCCCACGTCCCAAGTCCGCTGTCTGGCGGCGGATAATCACATTCACGACGTGATGCAGAAACTCGCGGATGGCGGCGGCATTTACACGCTCGGTTTCCAGCCGGGGACGGTGCTGCGCGGGAATCTCATTCACGATGTCCACCGCAGCGCCTACGCCCACGGCGGCGCGCCGAACAATGGCTTCTTCATCGACGAGGGGAGCAAGGGCTTTCTCTTTGAATCGAATGTGGTGCATGCGACCGCGGGGGAAGCCGTGCGGTTCAACCAAACCCAGCGCGAGTGGCATGCTTGGAAAGGCAACTCATTTGGCGCCGATGCCACGCCCGCCATCATCGCCCAAGCTCGGAAGAACGCGGGCTTGGAGCCGGCCTTTAGAAAATTGCTGGTGGCGGCGGGTGAAACGAAGCAACCCTGAAGCGCCGAAAGCTATCCCGGACCTTCGAAGCGTTTCAAACCGCTTGATTCAAACTCCAGCATAACCAAGGATAGCCCCGCATGAACACTATCTCTGCGCCTGACCTCACCCAACGTCCACCCCGGAGTCCGCGGGTTCGCCTCGGCGGCTACACCATCCTCCCGCGCATCCTCGACAAGGCCCGTGCCGCGCTCGCCGGCCACCTCGGCGATTACAAGTTCAACAACCCGCTCGACAATGTTCTGTTCAGCTTCGCCGGCGTGACCGCGGACGCATTCCTCACCCAGGTGAAAACCGGCGCGGGCGATTTCGAGATGCTGCAATGGTTCAACGCGCAAACCAAGAAAGCCCCGCACGAGATCGCGGCCTGGAGCGCGTGGACGGAGACGTTCGCCGAGAATGACGTCGAAACCCGGGAGTGGATGGCGGGCCGGATCAAGACCATGGACGTCCGCCGAACGGACATCCAGACACTCTTCGATTATCTGGACCTCGACGATTATCTGTCGTTCGGTGGTCAGCCGTGAGCGACGGGCACAATTCTACCACGCACCAAAACCATGGCAGACCGATTCATGCATACCGTGCTCACGCCGTCCGTGCTGGCGGCGCAGGAGCGTTACTACGGACGCCGGGCCGCGCCCGGCGCCGCGCCCGAGCGCGATCCGCTCACGGAAGAGGAGCGAATCTTCATCGCCGCCCGCGATTCGTTCTACCTGGCAACGGTGACGGAAAACGGCTGGCCATACGTGCAACATCGCGGCGGCAGGCCTGGCTTCCTTCGCGTCGCCAGCCCGACCCAGCTCGCGTTCGCCGACTACAAAGGCAACCGCCAGATGCTCTCGACCGGCAACCTCGCCGTGAATGATCGCGTGGCGTTGTTCCTGATGGATTACCGGCGCCGCGAACGGCTGAAAATCCTCGGCCACGCCCGCATCGAGGACGCACGGGCGCATCCCGAACTCGTCGCGCAATTCGCCGAGCCGGAGGTGCGCGGCCTCGTGGAGCGGCTGTTCTTCGTGGACGTCCTATCGTTCGACTGGAATTGCCCGAAATACATCACGCCGCGTTACACCGAGGCGGAAGTCGAGGAAGCTGTCGCGCCGTTGCGACAGCGCATTGCCGAACTCGAAGCCCAATTGAAAAGCCGAAGCTGATATGCAACCACGCCCACCGCTGCCACCGTTCACGGAAGAAACTGCCCGGCAGAAAGTCCAAGCCGCCGAGGACGCTTGGAACCGTCGCGACCCCGAACGCGTTGCGCTCGCCTACACCGAGGACACCGAATGGCGCAACCGTTCCGAGTTCATCAACGGCCGCGCTCAGGTCGTTGAATTTCTACGCCGCAAGTGGGCGCGCGAGCTGGACTATCGGTTGAAGAAAGAACTCTGGACGTTTGGCGGCGACCGCATCGCCGTGCGCTTCGAGTATGAGTATCACGACGACTCCGGCCAATGGTATCGCGCCTACGGCAACGAGAACTGGGAATTCGACGCCCTCGGCTACATGCGCCGCCGCTACGCCAGCATCAACGACCTGCCCATCAAGGAAGCCGAACGCAACTTTCGTTGGGAACGGCAGGCTTGATCCGCAATTGCGCCACGCCCCTAAGAACCGTGACGCCCCCAAGCGTAGTCGCTTGCGAACGGCATTTCTTATTGACCCGGCCCAGCCGCTTGGTTGCAATAACCCTATGATGCAAAAAACCCTGTGCCGGGCACTCGCTCTGATTATTCTCGCAATCCTGCCGCGGGTGCTGTGCGCCGCCGTCAAACCCGCGCCGCTCTTTTCCGACAACATGGTGCTCCAACAGGGGCAGCGCGTGCCGGTGTGGGGCTGGGCGGATGACGGCGAAGTGGTCACCGTCCAGTTCCGCAACCAAAAAGTCACCACCACCACGCGAAATCTGAAGTGGCAGGTAAACTTGCGCGCCCTCAAGGCCGGCGGCCCGGAAACCTTCACCATCAGCACCAAGTCCGAAACCCTGCAATTCACCAATGTCCTGGTCGGGGATGTCTGGGTGTGCAGCGGTCAGTCGAACATGGAATGGCCAATGAGCCGCTCCTTCGAACCTGCGACCGACATCGCGGCCGCGACCAATGAATTGATCCGCGTTTTCAAGGTTGGAAAAAATCGGATGGAATCACCCACCACGGTGATCAAGTCCGGCTGGGAACTTTGTTCGCCGCAGAGCATCGAGGGTTTCTCGGCCGTCGGCTACTATTTCGGTCGCGACCTGCAGTCAGCGCGCAAAACCCCGATCGGCTTGATCGGCACCTACTGGGGCGGCAGTCCCGCCGAGGTGTGGATGAGCCGCGAATCATTCGAGATCAATCCCCGGTATGGTAAGGAAATTCTGGAGCCGTCGGTCACCAACCTGAACAACTGGCGCCAGGCCACCGCCGCTTTCGAGAAGGAAAAAGCCGAAGCCGAAACAGCTGGAACGCCCTTCACCAAGCGGGCGCCCGGCCGGCCCTGGGCTGCGGGGGAACTCTACAACGGCATGATTGCCCCGTTGCTTCCTTACGCCATCAAGGGCGCGATCTGGTACCAGGGCGAGTCCAACGCCGGTCGGGCCGAGCAATATCGCACGCTTTTTCCCGACATGATCCGCTGCTGGCGACGGGACTGGGGCCAAAACGACTTCACCTTCCTCGCGGTGCAACTCGCGCCGTGGGACAAGAACAAGAAACGGCCGCTGGAACAGATCAACGAACAGCCGGTCGATAGCGACTGGGCTGAACTACGGGAGGCCCAGGTGCTCGCCACCCAGGTCCTGCCCAAAGTCGGGATGGTGGTTATCACGGACGTGGGCGACAAGGACGACATCCATCCCACAAAAAAGGGTCCGGTGGGGGCGCGGCTGGCGCTGGCCGCCCGGGGCGTTGCTTACGGGGAGAAAATTGAATTCTCCGGACCGATTTTTCGGAAGCTCGAGATCAAGGGCCATCAGGCGATCCTGCATTTCGACCACGCGAGCCAAGGCCTCGAAGCGCGGGGCGGTGAACTGAGAGGCTTCGCGATTTGCGGCGAGGACCGCAAGTTTGTCTGGGGCAAAGCGGAAATCGTCGGGAACACGGTGGTGGTCAACTGTCCCGACGTTCCCCGCCCCGTCGCGGTGCGGTACGGTTGGTCAGATTATCCGGAGGTGAACCTCTGGAACAAAGCTGGCCTGCCCGCGTCGCCCTTCCGGACGGACAGCTTTCCGATGGTCACCGGGCCGAAGTAGAGACACAGGGTCATGCGGGTTGCCCTCGGGAAGCTGACAATAACGGCTCCATCCCGCAAAGGAAAAGGGGCAACATCAAGTTCTGGGCCTTCCGGCCTACGGGGCCGACCTGACCGGTCTCAAAAAGGGCTTCGAGTGCATGTGTGGCGTCAGCCAACACTCCTCAGCTCTTGGCCCGGAAGCCTGAGCCATCCAGTGGCCGATCCGAAACCCAATCCCACCCGGGTCGCGATGGGGCGCTCCCAGCAACTCGTGCGCGGCGACGTGATGCGCTCGCGCTTCCGCAAGAGCTTCGAAAAACCGGAGCCGATGAAGCCGGGACGAGTCACGCCGATCGAGTTCACGATGCAGGACGTGTTTCACACCTTTCGGCGGGGACATCGCCTGATGGTGCAGGTGCAGAGTTCCTTGTTTCCCCTGGTGGATCGCAACCCACAAACCTTCGTACCCAACATCGCCTACGCCAAGCCGGAGGATTTTCGCCGGGCCACACATCGCGTGCATCGCTCCGCCTCCGCACCGTCGTCGCTGACCGTGGGAGTCTTGCCGGCGGCTCGTTAAGCTGGTCCAAGGACAAGGTGGAAGAGAGCTATTCGGTACGATCTGGCGATCCAATCAGATACGTGATGGGTATCGGGTTCGCCTTGCTTTTTAGTTCGCCGATCTCCCAATGGTAATTTTCTACCTCCGATCCTTCGACCAGTTCGCGCAATTCCGCGACACTGTAGGTCCGCAAACACGAAACCAGCCCGTCGAACAACGAAACTAAAGGCACCACCGGAATCAGGTAGGTCCAGAACAAACGCGACCAGCGGAATGGAAGGATGAACGGGGTCATCAGGAGCACCATCAGCGGTACCGGCAACATCAGGAACATCGCCAGGGCACTCCGATGGGTGCCTTCAAAAACGGCGATGCCGTGGTGCTTACGCACCGCGTCGCCCAGAATGGCGCGCGCCTGCTCGGGTCGGAAATGGTGGAACGCTGAGAAAAGCGTCCGGAACCCGGCCAGCTCATCAGGAACTCCCGTCACGTCCACCGGCTCTGGATGATAGCGGATAACCTGATGCGCCAGGTTCAAGCCGCTTGCAGATCTCAGTGCCTCTGGGTTGGGATACTTGTCCGTCAGGCAAACCGGCACGTCCAGTCCTCGCTCGGCGAGGACCGGTTGAAGCCAAAACCACGGCCCGCCCGCGCCGGAGCACAGATCGAGAACCTGCCGCGTCGCGGCTCGCTGAAGCACCGCGGCCAGAACCGGAACCACGGCGGCGTAACCCTTCATGTTGGCGATGACGAACTGAAGGTAATCCGTCTCCGCGTCCCGAATGGTGCGCGGGCACCATTCCTGATCATGGATTTCGATGAGGTGAAAACGTTTCATGGTTGCGTTACGGTTTCATGTTTGGAAACCACTTGCGTCGAATCATTCTCCCGCAGCTTCTCCAAAAGAATGAATTCGACCTGAGCAAGGACTCCACATAATCGTGGAACTGCTCGATCGGTTCACCGCGGGACACCAACTCTTCAATGATGAGCGGCGCAAGTCCATGTTCCCGGTGCAGGCGTTCCTTGAGCCGGGCGGTGTCAGACCAGCGCAACGAAAGCTTGATACCGTGGCGAACCAACTCGGGCGGTACGAGGCCGAAAAGGAATCCCACGGAGACCCCCAGAGCGATGCCGATTGGTATTCCCGCCCAGGAGGACGCAAAGAAGATGATGGTCAGGCCTAGTCCGACGCCGACCAGAGCGCCCAGAACTCGTGAAACAAGAAAGAGGATTGTCATGGCTTTCATGGCTATGGCCTCTGGGTCTCGTTCGCTGCGGAAATCACATCCGGCTGTAACCGGTCCAAGAGTCCAGTCCCTTCCTCCGGTCGACCCAGTCGCCCCCAGACGGTCTCGAAGGTGGTGCGGATGGTGTTCGGATGTTCAAGCGCGGCCACGAAGAGCGACGCGACGTCGGCGCGAGCAATTCGGTAGCGGAACGAAAGCGGCAGGGGTTCTTGCGTCACGTTGATCAGATGTTGCCCGCCCGGTCGGTTCAGGAGCACGCCGGCTCGGATAATGGTGTAATCCAGGCCGCTCGCTCGAATCTGCTCCTCAACGCGCCGTCGCCAGACCAGCGTGTTGCCTTTCCAAAGGTTCAGGCACCTGGCAAAGAGGGATGGCGTCGTGAGCCCGCTCGAATTCATGTAAAGGAAGCGACCCGCGAAGCGGAGTTGCCGTGCCGCCGCGAGCGTATTGATCACACCCTCGTACTCGACGGCTTTCACCTGCGGCTCGCGCACGGGATAGCCGCTCCGGCATCCGGCGGTGAAGACGATATGCTCCGCACTTGTTATCGCCGGCCGCAGTGTTTGCGGCTTCGTGACGTCCCCTTCTACGACCTGAACGCTTGGATCGAAACGAGTCCTTGCCCGCGTTCGATCTCTTGCAAGCACGCGAACCAGCTGGCCCTGCCGGTGCAGCAGTTGAGCAATCAACAACCCGGTCCCGCGAGTGCCACCGATTACGAGGATTGGTTCATCAGTCTTCATAGGCGGATGATCTAGATTCGAACGACCCAGCAACTCGCAAACGCCCTAAGCTGCTTGATTGGAATGCCCAATCGTTTGAACAGGTTCTCGATCTCTTCCTCGTTCCGATACGGCAATTTCTGCGGGGCAGCGTTAATCAGGGAGCGGGGGTCGCCAAGCTTTCGAAATACCCGCTGCATTTTGCGAGTGTTCCTCTTCTCCTGCATCGTGCTGTGCGCGGCCACGCGGAGCAGTGCAAGGATCGCGCAAAAACGACCAAGGCCGGCCCTTCTGGCCACCCATGACACCATCTGAACGGGATTCATCAGGTAAACCTCCAAGCTCTCTCGAAACGCCAGCTTGTGATCCTGTGTCAGGCCGACCAGCTTCAAGAAGTTCTCCTGGGCAGCACTTGCCTTGTAGAACGCGACGAAGATTCTCCCCGATTGCTTAACCACCCGCCGTCCTTCCACGAGCATGGCCCGGATATCGTCGTCTTCGGCGGTAAAATCAACCACGCCGGTGGCGTAAATGATCGTCGCATAACTGGCTGCCGGAAATGGCATGACCTTGGCATCTGCCTGGACGAGGGCAATGCCCCGGCGAAGCTTCGCGTGCCGGATCATCTCCAAACTCAGATCAACGCCATCACACTCGAATCCTTGCTTCCGCAACTCCGCGACGATCAACCCTTGCCCCGCTCCCACAACCAATACGGGGGACACTACCTCCGGCAGGAGGCGGCGAACGCTGGCCAGATCGAAATTCGTATCCTCGATCTCGGAGTGGAACTGCGCCAACACATCCCAGAATTCAGAACAATCGCTCATGGTCGAGTTCGTTTATTGCCCTTCCGTCCATCGGTGCAGATTCGAGAACACGAATTCGTGCTCCGACGTGACGCCCCAGCGCTCCAGCGGTCGCCAATACCAGCGCGGGTAAAGCCGCGTGCCGATGGTCGTGTGCCGCGCGATCCGAGTGTGCCCGCCTTCCGGGAACAGCTCGTAACTGGCATCAACGAATGATAGCCAATGACGGCCGGGCAATGTGCTTTCCGTAACGCGCAAGCCCATAAAGGTTGGGCGCTCCCACTTCGTCACTTCCTGCGCGATGCTGCCGCTGTCGAAATAGCAAACCCGCCGCCCGCCAACGCCCGCGTGGCCCAACTCACACCGCGTCGGCGTGGGCAAGCCCGCGCGCAGCAGAAACGGTCGCGGACCATCGAGCTTGTGCATTTCGGCGACCAGTTCCCAAACGCGTTCGGGCGGTGCGGCAACCGTGGTTTCCGTGGTAAAGATCTCGTGCTGTTGCGCAGCACGGAACGGTCGTTCGATTCGGTCAGCCGCCGCAATGAGCAGAGGGCAGAATAGGAGAAGTAGCAGAGTCTTCTTGCCGGGGTCGGGCAGCTTGTCAATGAACCGCCCGCGAACTTTGTAGCCGATCAACGCGCCGATAGCCACGCCCGCGGCGACCAACGGCGACGACATCGCGCAACAGATGATGCCCTCCAAGCCAAAGAACAACATCGCCGAGAACGTGATGATGCAGCCAGTGATGCAACACGCAGCAACGCGTTTGGGTCGGCGCACCACCGCCGCCACCGCAAAGCCAGATACGAACGGCACGAGCAGGAACATCACCGGGCCAAACTCCGACCGCGCTCCGCGGACGAGCAGGTAGCCGCCTAACTGAAGCAGCACTCCGATGGTCGAGCCGAGCAGAACGCCTTTGAGCAGGTTTTTGCGTTGCGGGTTCATAGTGTGGGCAAATCTATTCTCAAGGGATGAATGGAGAACACAAGACCGGCCAGAAGCTGAAGTCCACGATGGAGATAAGCAGCGCCATGACCGGGGCCGTAATGCGCGCCCGTTGGCAAGCACCCGGCCCGAAGCGCGCAATCAGGAGCACGACCACGGCGCAGACGACACCGCTGAACAGCGACTGCGCCAGTTCGTAAGGGAACGCCAAGCCCGAGTTCATCCAGGCGGTGCGGACGCGGTCAGGCGCGAGTGCAAACCGATCGTACTCACACAGGCGAGCGAACAGAAAACTCACCGCAGTACCGGACGCGCTGGCGACAGGGGCGAAAAAATCCTGCGCCCTGACTGGGCGGCCGCCCGTCCACTGCCGGCCGAGGAGCACGACCGGGAAGTAACCCAGTGCAAAGAGTGTCGCGAATGGTAGAAGTAGGTAGAGGTAGTAGAGAATGATCATGGGGAAGTGGCCTTGGGTTGCTCAACCTTGATCGGAATCGAGATAACTCCGCCATTTTTCCGATTCGGCCAGACGCTTCAATGCTTCATTACGCCGCACGAGAAAGCGGCGCATGTAGGATGTGAGGAAAAGCGCATCCACGATTCGGCCAAGCATGCCCAGCGGCGATTCGAACTCGAATCGGTCGCGCATCAACGTTCCCGCCGGATGGTTCGCAAAATCATGGTCGTGAACCATGTGCTTGAACACGCCGGAGACCATGATGTCCTGAAAATGTTTCGGCCGGTCGAAGGCCGTCACGCGAACGGTCAACCGCTGCCGCACACCGAAGTGGCGCGCTTCCCACGTCACTTCGTCATTCATGCCAATCAGCCCGCTCGTGACGCCGGCGATTGCGCGCTCCTCTGTGCCGCTGGTCGTGTCGTGATGTGCGTCAATGCTGCGAGCGAGATCAAACACTCGTTCCCTCGGAGCGCGAATCACGGTGGAGAGTTCAATCGTAGGCATGGGGTTGGGCTTGGGTTAGGCAACGAGGTGTTGAATCACCGGAAACCAATGCGGATGCCGGAACGCGAAGCCGCGGGCCTGCAATTTACCGGGCAGAAGTCGGCGGCGCCTGATGACCAGTTCGGTTTTACTGGGAAGCGCAGGCAACCCCACATTCCACTTCCAACGGGGGGTAGGTGGACCAGACGGCACCTGGCAACCCTGCTGGTTTCCGCCAACAACTGGCAAAGTAGTTTTACGCAAGGCGCTCTGAAGCCGGCTGCGAGGTAATTTCGAGTAGCTTTCATTGGTCGCTGACAGGATTTGAATCAGTTTGAACGGTATGGTGACCTTCTATCCAAACGGCGAGCCATCTCGCTGGTGTAGTGCTGACCCAACGTGGCTTTATGCCCCTCAATCCAGTCGGTCAGTTTTGTCGTCCCTTGTGAAGGGGCAGCGACATAAAGTCGTTCCCCCATCAGTCCGTGTATCTCTTCCCGCGTGATCACAACATCCTTCACGATCTGACCGATGAAGCGACAAGCCCAGTAACCAGCCCAAGGCGGAACACCGATGATCAAACTTCTTAAGCCAAGCTTCCGTTTGATCGTCTCGGCCAATTCCCGGTAAGTGAAGGTTTCCGGGCCAATGGCGTTGATGACACTGTTGCCGTCGCCCGTAGCTTCGCGGACTGCGAGCGCGGCAAAATCGTCCACGTGGATTGGTTGAAGACGATAATCGCCCCGACCAAAGACGCCGAACACCGGCAGGTGTCGCAACGACCAGGCAATGTTGTTGATGAGCACGTCCTCTTTGCCGAACAGGACCGCCGGCCGGAGGATGCAGTAGGACGGCCCAAGACGGCTCAAAGCGGATTCCAATTCCGCCTTGCCAGAAAAATATGGCAGGGGGGAGCGAATGTCCGGATTGGTGATGCTGACATGAACGAGGCGCTTCACGCCGGCGGCGCGCGCGGCTTGAAACAGGATCATCGTGTTCGCCACGGCAGCTTGATGAGTGAAAAGCCGGTGATCGAAGCGCACCCAGTAGGTGTTGATCAACACCTCAACGCCCGCGAGTGATTCCCGCAATCGGTCCGGCTGGTCGAAATTGAATGGAAACACCCGGACCTGCTCCCCAAACGGATTCTGTCGGTGCGGAGAATTGGTGAGCGTGATGACTTCCTCGCCCCGATCCAGAAGCCGCTGGGCGATGTAGCGTCCCGAATAGCCGAAGGCGCCAGTAACGGCGATCCGGCGCCTAATCGAGTGTGGGGCATTCATGGTTTGGTCAGATCCTCGATGGCATGTTTCAACCGGGGAAACTTGAATGAGAAGCCGTCGGCCAGCAGTTTGCCCGGCACAACGCGGCGGCTCTTGATGATGAGTTCGGTTTCGGTGCGCAGGACAAAGGCGCCGATCTCCAGCATCCAGCGCGAAGCCGGCAAACCGAACGGCGCACGGCAAGCCTTGCGGATCGTGGCCATGAATTCCCCATTTGGCACCGGGTTCGGCGCGGCGAGGTTCACGGGGCCGTGGAGCTTCTCGTGCTCGATGATCCACTCGACCGCCCGGCAGAAATCCTCCTGGTGAATCCACGAAACGAACTGGCGTCCGCCGGCCAGGCTGCCACCCAGACCAAGCCGCGCGAGACGAAGCAGATTGGGGAGCACGCTGTTCCTGCCGTGGCCCAGCACCATCGCCGAGCGGAGGGCGACCTTTCGCGTGCGGGGCGTGCTGGCTTCGTTGAACACGCGTTCCCATTCCGTCGCGATGTGGATCGAGAAAATATCCTTCGCCTCGGCACAGCCGCCGATAGCGCCGGTTTCATCCCACGCCGGGCCGAAGTTGTGTTTGTAGATCGTCGCGGTACTGGAGTTGAGCCAGACCGGCGGTGGATTCACGCATCGCGCAATTGCCTCGCCGAGAACACGGGTCGAGTTCAGTCGCGAATCGAGCATCAGTTTACGATTCTGCGCGTGGTAACGGCAGTTCACCGAGATGCCGGCAAGGTTGATCAGTGCCCGTGCGCCTGCGAGTTCCTTTTCCCAATCGCCCACTGTCTCGCCATCCCAACGCTCTTCGCGAATCCCGTCGGCCCGCAGCCTTGGATTTCGAGTGAGAACGATGACCTCCATTCCTTTCGCCGCGAAGTAGTCGGCGAGCACTTGTCCGAGGAAACCGCTGCCACCAGCCAAAATGATTTTCGTTTTCATGGAAACTCAAGGAACGCACTGTGGCGGTGGTGTGGTTTGTGACCGCGAGGCGGTTTCGCTTTGCTGGTGCGCCGGCAATTTCCAGGACGCGTTAACCGAAGCCATTTGCATGCTTCCCGCAGCGTCCGGATCGGGTGAGTCAACGTCGGGTTCATTCCCAAATTCCTCTGAACGCCACCCAGCCGTAAACGATGGGCAGACAGGTAAACACGAGATTTGCCGCCGCCAGCCCCGCGCGGCGCCACGGACTGGTCAGATAGGGTCGGAGATCAAACACGAAAGTCCCGGCGACGAAACGGACCGTCCAGAAGAGCGCGAGGAAACCACAGACGGCGCGTGCGAGTGGCGTGCCGGCCGCCAGTTGATCGGCAAGGAAGAACGTGCCGAGACCGAAGCAAACCAGACTTAACCCTATGAACGCGTAATAGACCCAAAACAACTGCCGAATGAACTTGGGCAGCGCGCCGAGGTGCTGGCGCAGACCAACGATGCCCGGCATTAGCAAGCCGGCTGCAAGGAGTCCGAGGTAGGTCAGCGCGGTGAGTTTCAGAATCAAGGTTGGGTTCATGGCGTAAGTCTGGTTGCGCCGAAGGCTTCGAGCATCGGCAGGATGACGTTGTGGACAAAAACGGGTGGAAAGAGGCAGCCAATCGGGGCCAGCAAGACGAACCACGCGAACAGCCGCTTCAAACCGGGGCGGCGGCGGATCCACTGGGTGCGCTCGACAAAGAGCCCCGCGGCTTGCAGCGCGAAGTATGCGGTGGGCAAACCGTAACCACCCCTGGCTGGCAACGTGATCACCGCCTCGTGAAGCAAACCCGACGCAAGAAAGACCGCCGCCAGCGCTGCGTGCGGACCGATACGGGGCGTCAATGGCCGGAATCCGTAGCGATCAGCCAGCACGTTGAACGCGGTGTTCCAGCGGCGTCCCCAGAAGTCGGCGAGCGACCTGGCCAGCAACGGCGCTTGCATGTTGGCGCGGGCGTTCAGGCCAGCCGTCTGGAGCACCAGGGCGAGCAGGTGGAATGTCCCGAAGTGCAGCATCATGATGATGCCAATCATCCCCACCCAGCCACGCAGCAGCCACGCCTCAGCAGGGATTGCGGGAACCGCGAACCAGACCAAACCCGCACCGACAAGCGTCTTGGCGGTCGGCGCGAGCCACGGGGTAACCGACCTCACGCGCTGCTTTACGGGAGGTTTTTCAACGAATTCCTGGAGCGACATTCCGGGCCAGCACAGGAGGTAAAGCCATCGTGTGCCGGCGGACACAGTCAATCCTCCGAGGAGCGCTTCACGATAAGTGAGCCACTTGAAGCCGGCATAGATCGCGAACGCCAGCGTCCACATGAAAACCCACGCGGGCCGATGCCAGTTCGTCACCACGACCAAGCCCAACGCGACGACAATCACCGCGCCAGCCAAGCGGTCCTTCCGTCCGAGCGTGGTTCGTTGGGTTGTCATTGTTCACCTCTTCAGTTGGCTCGCTATCCCAATCCCATGCCCAGCCCGGGTGCGGCCAGCGAAACGGCGACGAACCCCAACAGGCCAACGACCAGCCGAATCTCGCGCGGATGCGGCGTGGTTTTGTGGTGCGAGGGAATCCTGCAGACTCCGCCCAGGCAATGCCGGCGCCTGGCAATCCAGCGATACCCGGCCTGCGCGGCACCATTGAAACCCGGCAAGGCAATGACCAAACCCAGCAGCCACAGCCACCACACATGGCGCATCAGCAATCCCCAAGCGTTCACGCCGCTGTATTTCCGGCCATCCGTGAGTTGCACCCACATTTCTGCCTGCAACTGCGACTCGGTGATGCCAAGCCGCTCGGCGGTGCCGGGAGTTTGGAGCGCCAACCAGATGAAACCGCGGCGCTCAAAGACCGCCCCCCAGCGACGGCGATGCGCGACACAGAACCGGCATTCGGCATCGAAGAAAATCCAGCCGGCGGGGTTGTTACTTATTTGTCCGGTAATTTCTGCACTCATGGTAATGCCTCCTCAAAGAATGACTGTCCGCAAGGCATCGCCGCCACGGCTCGTAAGGAACGGGCCACCCCACCCGATATTCTGGTCCTGCGCGCCAACCGGTGACGGACCAAGCGGACCATGAATCCTGGCCAGGCTGCGCTTAACCCAGCCGCACCTGCCCGCCGCCCCCAAGGGAAGGCGAACGGTGGCCGGACTAGCTGGAGCGCTGTTATATTCCATAATTTCTGTCGTGCCAGAAATTACCGATTTACCGAATACGTGTCAACCTTTATTTCGCCGGGCTTAGAGGGAAAGGTTTGGCAGGCCGCGCAACCTTGGGAATGAAGGCCAACTGACGGCGTCGCCGCTGGCGGCTGGCAAGGGATCGCCTGCCCCGGGCCGTGGCCCACGACGGAGGTGATGGTGCGAAACTGAAACGGCGGCACAAAGCGGACCGGTTCGCGGCGACCTTCTGCGCCGATGGATTCCTGACCGGCGTCCCAGCAAAGCCAAGGACTTGCAAGGTCAGTCCCGCCGGTGCGGCAGATAGTCGCGGATAGGGGTCCAAGCGCTGGCGATATTTCTTAACGTGCAAGACCGGGCAATCCGGCTTGTCAAAATTGGCCCCTCCCTTACGATCTCTGGCTTATGAAGAACTCAGTCCAACACCTGCTCCTGCTCGCCGGGATCGCCGGCAGTCTTTGCGGCTGCGGTGAATCCAAAACCACGCCGACGGACGGCAACGCCGTCATTCCTCCCGCTCCATCAGCGGCCGAGACCAAAGCCCCAGCTCCTTCGGCAGTGGAGTCCGCTGCCCCGACCAAGCCGCCGACGGAGACCCCAGCCCCAGCCGCGCCCCCGGCGGTCAAGGCTGCCGTCACCGATCTTTCCGCCCAGTTCGCCCAGGCCGCAGCGGCGCAAACCGACAAATTGCTGGGGAGCATCGGCGGCGATCTCGCGGGCAAGGTGAAATCCCTTTCACAGTCCCTGGGCGTCAACGACGCCCTCAAATCGCAACTGGACGGCGCGTTGCAATCGCTCACGGCAGGCAAGGATTCCACGGCGCTCGGCCAGGTTTTCCAGGTGGCGCAAGCCGCCACCAACCTCACCCCGCAGCAGCAGCAACTGGCCAAGGACGTGAGCAACATTGCCTCGGCCTACGTGGTCCAGAAAAATTTCTCGTCGCTCGACGGTGCGCAGGGCGACGTCGCCGGCGTCGTGAACGCCTTGCGCCAGGGCGACATTGCCGCCGCCGTCCCTCCCCTCCAAAAAGTGGCTCAGAACGCCGGCCTGACCCCGTCGCAGAAAGAACTCGTCTCCTCGCTGGCGGATCAGTACGCGCCCGGCCTGAAAAAAGCCGCGGGCACCCTCCAACAAGGCCTTAAAAGCCTGCCCAGTCTGAAACAGTAAGAGTAGAATAACCAACTATTAGCGCGTTGCGGAGCCTATTATTCAGGTTCAACGCAACAGCGCGAAAGAAGGCTTGTCGGGGTTGGCAAGAGATATCAGTCATCGGAGCGCATCACGAAGACGCCGCATTAGCCGATTTGCCTTCGGTTTCAGTGTGTCTTGGAGCAAGGAATATCGATGTGGGGCTTCCGCGTTCGGCACCACAACTGCCGAAAACCCATAGAGCTCATTGACCTTGATGCACAGGAGCGCGGCAGCGTCTGTGGCCGCGCGGCGAGCGGCCTCTTCAGTATCAGCGATGGTAACGATGCGAACTCCGGCGGCGTTTTTGTTTGGAACCCCGAATGGAGCGCCAACCACTGGGACGGACTCCAGTCGGAGAACGCCGCGTGTCGCATGACTTGTGTTCACCTCAAACGAATTCGAATAGATGGCGTTTGTGAAACCTTTGACACTGACGTACGACGTTGCAACATAACGAGGCCCGCTCCAAGATGGATACAGGAGCACCAAGACAATCGCGAACGGCACAATGGTGACCATCAAAAGCGGAAGACGCTTTGAGTTGGTGCTCACATTGGGGTTAGTTCTTGAAATTGATCACTCTTGGCGATCCTTACTGTTGACCAAACCCGAGTTGCCGCAATTGCGCCACCGAGGCGCTGCCCGTCGTGCCGAGTTGATGCACCACGATGGATGCGGCCAGGTTTGCGAGTTCCATGGCTTCGCGCAACGTGGCCCCGGCCGCCAGCGCGGCGAGCAGGTTGGCCGAAACTGAGTCGCCGGCCCCCACAATGTCAATCTCGCCGCGCACCGGCAGCGCCGGCACGTGCTCGGATTTTCCATCCGGCGAAGCACCGACAATCCCTCGCTCGGCCAGGGTCACAAACACCGGACGTCCATTTTGACGGGCCAAACCGACGGCGACCGCCGCGATGTCGCTGATCGCCGAGGAAGGCTGGGTGCCGGTGAGCGCCGCCAGTTCCGCCGCATTCATCTTGAACAGGACCGGCGGGAAGCCTCGCAAACTATGGCGATTGTCGGCCAGGATTAATTGTTCCGGTTGGTTGCGGGCAATCCCTCCGAGCGTTGCGAGCACACTGGTCGTCAGCACGCCCGTTTCCGGTTCGTCCACCTGCCCCAGCAACGCGAGCGCATCCACGGCCTTGGCCGCCGCGGTCACGGCGGCGCTCAAGCGTCCGGACAAAGCCGCCGGCGTGGGCGTCCAGTTCTTCTGGTCAAAGCGGTTCAATTCCCGCGGCGACTTGCCCGACTCGAGGATCAGTGGTTTGCAATAAGTGAACGTGTGCCGCTCGTTCGTTTGAATGAAGTGATCCAGGCGCACGCCCGGTTTGGCGGCCAGAGCGCGGCAAAGTTCGTAACCTTCGCCATCCTCGCCGGCGAAACCCACGGGATAAAGCGTACCGATGCCGAGGGCGATGAGATTGTTCAACACCGTGCCCGCGCCGCCGGGTTGGGCCCGCACCTTGGCGACGTTGTAGACGGGCAGACCGGTCTCGATGGAAGTCTCCGCCCGGGCCGGATCAATTTCGAGGTAACGATCCAGGCAAAAGTCGCCAACCACGGCAACGCGGAGCCGGGAGTATTGCCCCGTGATGGCATCGAAACGGTCGGCGTGCATGGCCGTCAGTTTTGGAAAATGCGCTCGAGCAACGGCCCGGCATCGCGGTAGTCGGGAATGACAATGTCCGCCCCGACTCCGAGCAAACGTTGGCGCTTCCATTCGTCAAAGCGACCGGAGCCGTTGTTCGCCTCATCACTGGCCACCGCCACGGCCAGGCCGCCGACTTCCTTCGTATTCTGGATTTCCACGTAACCATCGCCGAACGAGAGCAGTTGCGCGCCGGGAATTGAGTTCTCGCGCAGGATGCGTTCGATGACCATTTTCTTGGAGAAATTCTTGTAGTTATCCTGCGCGCCGTAAATATGCCGGCCGAAATAGGGTGTCAACCCCAGCAACTCCGCCTCGGCTTTCACGAACTGCTCGTCGGTGCCGCTGGCCAGGTAAATCGTCAGGTCGCGCTGCTTCAGCATTTCCAACAGCGCGCGGGTGCCGAAGATGGTCAAATCGTCCGGGCGCAGTTTACCGCTCCGCAGACCGTCGGTGCGATGGCGGATGCGTTCGTCGAGGCGGCGGAGGTATTCGTGCTTGTACCAGAGCGGCTCGCGCGGAGTACCGCCGCGTTCAGTGATGCGCTCGGCCAACTGCATCATCTGATAGATCGTCTGCTTGCCGTTCAAACGCATGATGTCGTCGAGACAGAGCTGGCGGCGGGCTTCGACGGTTTCGCCGGGCAACGCGGGCAACATTTCGACAAACATCGGCACCATGACATCCGGCCAGCCCTCGCGAATGATCGAGAGGGTGCCATCGAAATCGAAAAGGACGTGGCTGATTTGCGGCCGCGGGGTGAAGGCCGGAGTAAACTCGACCAGCCCGGTGAAAGCGTTGGAAGCAATCATATCACTTCACCAATTCCGGCTGTTCCATGAAGGCGTAGCAGGCCATGTGGCAGATGCCCATGTGCGCATCTTCCACCCGGCCGTAGTGCGTGTCGTTGATGACGATCACCTGCTCGGCGATTTCCGCGAGCCGTCCGCGCTTGGCCCCGACGAGGGCAACGGTGCGCAGGCCGTTTTGCTTTGCCCACTCGAATGCCTTGACCAGGTTCGGCGAATTGCCACTCACGCTCATGGTGAGGACGAGGTCGCCGGGTTTGCCGTAATTGCGCAGTTGACGGACAAAAATCTCATCGTAGGCATAATCGTTGCCCAGCGCGGTCATCCAGCTGACATTGTCGTTGAGGGAGAGAACCCGGAAGCACTTACCCACCTTGTCGGACGACCCTTTGCCGAGGTCGGTGGCGAAATGCGACGCATTGGCGGCACTGCCGCCGTTGCCGAACACGAAAATCTGCCGGTCTTCCTTCCACGCGACGCGCAGTTTCTCGATGAGTTGCGCCACGCCGTCAGCAGGAATGGAGTCGAGGGCGGTTTTTTGCGCCCGAACATAATCAGAAATCCATTGATTCATAGGGACGCGGATAATAGCAAGCAAAGGCGGCCTGTCATGAAAATTTTCTCCAACCTGGCCCGGGCCAGAAGTTCGGAGCCGTCAGCAAACGTCTTCCGTTCAGCCCGGCCATCCATCAACGCTGGCAGGAGTCATCGGGCGGGGCGCATCGGAACTCCGTGGCGTAACTCAGAGCCTCGAAAGCGGAGAAGGCCAGGCTCAAACCGACACCGAGGCTTGGTTGGAGTTGCCGGACGATCGGCCCGTTCAGGGCAGCCAGACAATCTCGGGGTTGTTTGTGCGGCCTTTGCTGGTTGGGTAATCCCAGTACGCCTTGCTGTTGAAGCGGGCCGAGTGGCCGTCGAGGAAGGTAAATTGCGCGCCCCCGGAATGCAGGTTGGTGTGGACGTAATTGGGGGTGCCGACGGCCGGAAGATTTTTGGAGTCGAACAAATAGACCAGCGCAGAGTGTTGCCGGAGCGAGGATAACTTGATCGGATGATCATCCACACCGGTGTCGTTGATGTACTCGTTCAGGCAGTAATGGAACAGGTTGTTGCCGTTGCTCCGGCGCGGATTCGACGGGCAGATCCAGACGCTACGCCCGACGGCCGCCGCTGCGTTGGTCCGCCAGGGCGCGTCGTGATACCGCGGCAGACTGAGGGTTTGGGGCAGCTGAATGTACCAACCGATGTTCGTCGAGCTGTCCACCGGATTCGGGTTACCATCCGGCGGCAGATAATCGCCGTTGTCCGTCGCGTAAAGCTGCATCGCCAGTCCCCATTGTTTGAGGTTGTTGAGGCACACGCTGGCATTGGCCTTTTCTCTGGCCTTGCTCAACGCCGGCAGCAGCATCGCCGCCAGGATGGCAATTATCGCGATGACGACCAGTAACTCGATCAAGGTAAAGGCGCGAACGCGTTTCATCAGCTCAAAGGACTCAGATTGAATGGCGAAACTTCTACCACGGCCCGCGACAAAGCGCACCAATCATTTGGCCGAAGCTCTTCTCCCAGTTCACCGCCACCGACGTCAGGAGGCGGCTTGGCTTTTGGCGCAAAGCGTCCACCTCCTTCCGTCGGCGGCCACAACCCGGCGGGGCTCCGGGCGCGGTCAGCTTAGACTCACCGGGTCAATATCCACCGTCAGGGTCACATCTTCCGGCAAGGCCAAGGTGGTCGTGATCTGCGCCAGGGCGTGGCTCAGCCGGCTCATTGCCCGGCTGCGGAGCATGATCTGGTAGCGGTAAAATGTTTCCGCGCGCAACAACGGCGCCGGGGCGGGGCCGGCGATGATCAGGTCACGAAAGGGCGCGCGCGGGGGAACGGGCGGAGGATCAGCGGTGAAAAGGGGCCGCGGGGGCATCTGGCCAAACAACGTCGCGGCGGCGGATTCCCCTTTTCCCCCTTGCTGCTTTTCCCCGACGCCGGTGACGAGTCCATCCAATTCCCGCCGCACATGCTCGGCGGAAAATTTCACCTTTTCTTCGTTGCGTCCCTTCAAGGTCAACAACGCCACGCGGCTGAACGGCGGGTACTTCAACTGTTCCCGAAACTCCAGTTCCTGGTCGTAAAAGCCGACGAAATCATGCCGGCGCGCGTACTGGATCGCCGGATGAAACGGGGTGAAGGCCTGCACGAATACCTCGCCTTCGACATCGCCCCGGCCCGCGCGGCCGGCGACCTGGGTGAGCAACTGAAAGGTCCGTTCGCCCGCGCGAAAGTCCGGCCGGTGGAGCGCGAGGTCAGCGTAGATGATGCCCACGAGGGTCACGTTGGGAAAATGCAGCCCCTTGGCGATCATCTGGGTCCCAAGTAGAATATCAATCTTGCCGGTGCGAAAATCACCGAGGACTTTCCGATAATCGTCCTTCCGCTTCATCACGTCGGCGTCCATGCGCCGGACGCGGGCGTGGGGAAAAAGTTTGCCCAGCGTCTCCTCGACCTTTTGGGTGCCAGTGCCGGCGAAACGAATGGCCGGATTTTTGCATTTCGCCTGCGGACAAATCGCCGGCACGGGTTCGACGTGCCCACACAAATGGCAGCGCAGTTTTTGCTCAGGACGATGATATGTGAGCGAGAGGCTGCAATTGGGGCACTCCGCGACGTAGCCGCAGAGGGGACATTGGAGGGAGGTCGAGTAGCCGCGGCGGTTCAAAAACAGGATCGTCTGCTCCTTGCGTTCGAGCCGTTGCGTGATGGCTTCCTTGAGTTGCGGGGAGAACAAGGGCGGGCCTTTTCCGCCCCGCGCGGCCTGGCGCATGTCAACGACCCGGACGTGCGGCAGCTTCTGGTTGTCCACCCGTTCCGGCAGCGCAAGCAGCGTGTACTTGCCCAGCTGGCAGTTGTAATAACTCTCCAACGAGGGGGTGGCCGAGCCGAGCAGCACGGTGGCGCCTTCCAGCCGGCCCCGCACGATGGCCACGTCGCGGGCGTGGTAGCGTGGCGCTTCCTCCTGCTTGTAGGTATGTTCGTGCTCTTCGTCCACAATGACGAGGCCGAGCGGTTCGACCGGCGCAAAAATGGCCGAGCGCGCCCCGATGACAATGCGCGCGCGGCCCTGGCGAATCTTGTGCCACTCGTCGTGGCGTTCGCCGGCGGACAAATGAGAGTGCAACACCGCCACGAGGGTGTGCTGGGGGCCGGAACTGAATCGCGCCTTGAAGCGCTCGACCGTTTGCGGTGTGAGCGAAATCTCCGGCACGAGAACAATCGCCCCCTTGCCCAGGGACAAGGCATGCGCGATCGCCTGGAGATAAATCTCCGTCTTGCCGCTTCCAGTG
>CAZIJO010000023.1:0-39967 GCA_964539515.1 uncultured Bifidobacterium sp.
TCGCCTCGCGGAGTTCACCTACCCGATCCTTCCCAAGCACGATGGCGGCGCGATGTGGTTCTACTCGCTGCCCAAGCACGACCAGCTTTGTCTCCCGGCGGAAAAGATCTACGCCGATTACCTCGGTGCGGTGAAGTTCGGCAACATCTTCTCGCTCGATGTGGGCCCCGATTACGCGGGCCGCCTCCGTGACATCGACGTTCAAACCTTGCGCAAAGTGGGCCAATACATTCGGGGCGAACTGAAACCGCCGCAGCCGCCGGTTTCGTCTGACAAGCCGGCGGAGGCCTGCAATTCAGGGAAGGGCAATTCTGGTTTTGCTGCGGCCGCCGCCGCTAATGGCAATCCCGCCACGCGCTGGAGAGGCACCGAAATTTCGGCGATCTCGGACGTGGAATTCTTCGAGCAGTAATCAACCATGCATGCGCTACGCCTGGCAGCCGCGACGAGGTTGGTTTGGATCCTTGCTGGCCTGATGGCTGCAACTACCGGGCTTGCTGCGGCCCGCCCCAACATCGTTTTTTTTCTCGTGGATGACATGGGTTGGCAGGAAACGTCGTTGCCGTTTCACTCCGAGATTACCGCGCTCAATCGCCGTTATTACACCCCGAACATGGAACGGCTCGCCGCGCAGGGGATGAAGTTCACGCAAGCCTACGCTTCCGCGGTCTGTTCCCCCACCCGCGTCAGCGCGCTGACCGGCATGAGCGCTGCGCGGCATCGCGTGACCAACTGGACGCTGCGGAAGGACGTTTCGCCGGACAACGCGCACCCGACGCTGCAGCCGCCGGCGTGGAATGTGAACGGCATCTGCACCAATGCGGGCATCGCGCGGACGATGCCGGTCACGCCTTTGCCCGCCATGCTGCGGACGACCGGGTATCGCACGATCCACATCGGCAAGGCGCACTTTGGCGCAAAGGGCACTCCGGGTGAGGACCCCCTCAATCTCGGCTTTGATATCAACATCGCGGGGCATGCTGCCGGGGGGCCGGGCAGTTATTGGGGCGAGAAGAACTTCAGCGCGGCGTGGCGCACGACGCCACCCGACACAATATGGGATGTGCCGGGCTTGGAGGCCTACCACGGCAGGAATATTTATCTTACCGAGGCGCTGACGCAGGAAGCCATCAAGGTGGTCGAGAAAGCCGTCGCTGACAAACAGCCGTTTTACCTCTACCTGTCGCACTACGCCGTCCACGCGCCGTGGGAGAAGGACGACCGATTCTGCCCGAAGTATGTGGCTGCCGGCCTCAAACCATTCGAGGCGACCCTGGCATCAATGATCGAAGGCATGGACAAATCGCTGGGCGACCTGATGACGGCGCTCGATCGGCTCGGCATCGCGGACAACACCATTATTCTCTTCATGTCGGACAATGGCTCGCCGTCGCAATGTCCACCCAATCTGCCGTTGCGCGGGCACAAGCTCACTCCCTATGAAGGCGGCATCCGCGAGCCGATGATTGTGAAGTGGCCCGGCGTGACAAAGCCCGGCGCCGTTTGCAGCGCGCCGGTGGTCATTGAAGATTTCTTCCCCACGATCCTTGAGCTCGCGGGCGTGGCCTGGCAGGGCAAGACCGTGCAGACCGTGGATGGCGTCAGCTTTGTGCCGCTAATGAAGGGCGTGGGAGGGGCGCCGCCGGACCGTGCGTTCGTGTGGCATTTTCCCCACAACTACGGCGGGCAGGGGCCGTTTAGCGCGATTCGACAGGGGCCGTGGAAGCTCATTTACCACCACGCCGACCGGCGGCTGGAGCTTTTCAACCTTCACGAGGACCTCAGCGAAACGCGCGATCGGGCGAAGGAAAAACCCGCAGAAGTGAGCAGTCTGTCGCGACTGCTTTCCGAGCGGCTTCGCTCTATGCACGCGCTCATGCCGCTGGAGAAGGTCACAGGAAGATCCGTGGATTTTCCTGACGCCCTCCCGGGCGCGGGTCATGGAGAGGCAGCGGGCGCTACGAAGTCGCCGGAACCTTCCGTCAAGGAAGGCGGCGCGGCTTCGCGCGAGGCCGACGTCTGGCTGTTGGGCGGCCAGTCCAACATGCAGGGCACGGGGAAGATTGCGGACTTGCCCGGAGACCATCCGCGCACAATTCCGCACGCGTGGTTTTGGAACGGCACGGGCTTCGAGCCATTGGAATTGGGGAAGACAAAGACCTCAGGACGGGACGGTGAGTTTGGCCCGGAGATTGGGTTCGCGCTGGAAATGGCCACCGCCGCGCGACCGGTCTATCTCATCAAGTACAACGCCAGCGGCATGCCGCTGCATCACGGCTGGCACGGCAGCCAATGGGTGGACGGTGAGCCACAGCCGGGCCGTCGCAATTTCTACCCTGGCGAACGGGCCGATGATCCCAACCAGGGCGTGCTCTACCTCGCAATGCTGGCGCAATTCAAGGCGGGTGTTGAAAACCTGGAGCAAAGCGGCCGCCAGCCTATTGTCCGCGGCTTGCTCTGGATGCAGGGCGAACAGGACGCTAAACACCTGGTCAGCGCCACAGCCTACGTCGCCAGCCTCCGGCGGCTGCGGCAACGGCTCGCGGCCGACATGGGAACGGCAACGGACCTGCCACTCGCGTTTGGCCAGGTGTTGCCGCACGAGCCGGCCATGGATCGCTTCACGAATCGCACGGAAATACGCGCGCAGATGGCCGCCGCCGACATGGACTCGGGAAAACCGGAGGCGATGCCGCGCACGAGGATGGTATCCACCGACGGCTTTGGCCTGGCCGCCGACACCGTCCACTACAACGCCGAAGGCCAACTCCGCCTTGGACGCGCTTTTGCCTCGGCCATGAAAGTGATGACGGTGGACAGGATCGCCGATAGTGAGCACCGGATATCGCCGGCGAACGTTCCACGCTCGGCCATTGCTGAACGGCTCGAATGGAAAGGCATTGCCATCGAAGAAACGAACTTCACCATCTGGGGCGCGTCGCCCATCCTCGCCGAAGGAAAAGTCCATCTCTTCGCCGCGCGCTGGCCGGAGGCGAACGTAGATCCTGCGTGGCGCAAATCCTCCGAGATCGCTCACTACGTCGCCGACAAACCAGACGGGCCTTTCCGGTTTCAAGAGGTCGTACTCAAGGGCAGCGGCCGGACGGGCGAGTGGGACGCATTCGCCCCGCACAACCCGGAAATCCAGCGGTTCGGCGACACCTTCGCGCTCTGCTACATCGCCAACAGTGATTTTCATCAACCGCCGCATCCGCTGAACCAGCAGATCGGCATGGTCGTCTCCGAGAGCGTGAATGGGCCGTGGCGGAAGGTCGGCAAGGACGGCTTAATCCTCGGCCCTTCGCCCGATCCAAATCACTTCACTTACGGCCGGCAAGTGGTGAATCCCGCGTTGTTGAAAGTTGGGGACAAGTTTCATCTCTATTTCAAGACCACGGGAAAGTTGCGGGGCACGACCGTCTATGGCCTGGCCCTTGCCGACCAATTCACGGGCCCGTACCGCAGCTTGGAGGTGCCACTTACCGGCAACGGTGGGTTCATCGAGGACGGTTCTGCGTTTCTGTGGGACGGGAAAGTCTGTCTGCTCACCACCGACAACCACGGCCAGGTTACCGGCGTGCGTGGTGGCGGTGCGCTCTGGGTCTCCGACGACGGTATCCACTTCAAGCCGGAATGGACGCAACTCGGCTTTGATCTCATCCCGCGGTACTACCCAGCTTACGATCCTGCCCGCGTCAAGCAAGTCTATGGCGGTGACCCCAAGTTCGAGCGCCCGAAAGTCCTCTGCATTGCTGGACGCCCCGCCTGGCTTTATGCGCCCTCCGGATGGAACGTCACCGGCGGCCAGCGCACCGTGAGCCACGTGTTGAAGGTGAACCTCCAACCGGGCGACGGGCCGTTGGGCGCGCCAAGGTCGTTGAATTTGCAAAACTCCCGACTCCCATGAACACGACATTGAGTCATCCCGTCGGAGTCCAAGCGCTTCACCCCACCCGGGGAAGAAAGTTCTGGCGTTGTGAGCCTCCCAGGGATTTCCTGAGCGCGTTCTGATGACGATGGCAACCCGAAACATGAGCCTGCAGTTTTGCCAGGCCTCGGTCGATGACTGCGGGGCGGCTGCGCCGGGCGGGACCGACCGGATCGAATTGCACTGCGCCTTGATGCGCGAGGGAACGAAGCGCTGAAGGCCGGGCAGAAACGGAGCAACCATGACCTCCAAAGAACGAATGCTGCGAGCGCTGGCCCGTGAGAAGCCGGATCGGCTGCCCGTCACAATTCACCAGTGGCAACAGTATCATCTCGACACTTATCTCGGCGGCATGGACGCGCTGGCCGCCTGCCAGGCCTGTGGGCTGGATGCCTCGATCCAATACTTTGAAGCCATGGGCCAGTTCTGGATTCCCAACGCGGAACAATTCATCGTTTCCACGCCGGAGTGGCGCGAGGCGATCGAGATCATCAAGGACGATCCAAACGACAAGCTCCTCAACCACACCATCACCACCCCTGGCGGCCAGCTGACCTACAAGACCGGCGGCAATCGCACCACCACCTGGATCACCGAGTATCTCATCAAGCACCACGAGGACGTCGAGTTGATCGAGAAATACCTGCCGGTGGCGCGATTGAACAAACAAGCGATTGCCGCCGAATACGACCGCATTGGCGACGACGGCATTTTGCGCGGCTTCGTGTGGGGGGATCAAGCCGGCTGCTGGCAGCACGCATGTTGTCTCATGGCGGAGGAGCAGTTGATTCTGGAGTGCACGGACCATCCCGACTGGGTGCATCGCCTGTTACGAACGCTGCTGGAGCGCAAGCTGCGATTTATTGAGGAGTCACTCGCCGGCGCGAAGTTTGACCTTATTGAGACCGGTGGTGGCGCGGGCAGTGACACGGTGATTTCGCCGAAGTTTCATCGCGAATTCTGCCTGCCCTACGATCAACAGATTCACGACGCGCTGCACACCTTGGGTCACCGGACCACCTATCACACCTGTGGCGGCATGATGCACATCCTCGATCTGATCGTGCAAAATGGCACCGACGCTTCCGAGACGCTTGCGCCGCCCGGCGTTGGCGGAAACATCACCGAACCGGAGAAAGTCCGTGCCGTCTTTGGCGGCAAGGTCGCGATGATCGGAGGCATGGATCAGTTCAACATCCTGACCTCCGGCACGAGCGAAGAAATTCGCCGCGAGACGCACCGGCTCTTCGAAGGGTTCGGGAAGCACGGCGGTTATATCTGCTCGGCGTCGGATCATTTCTTCGAAACGCCGGTGGAGAATCTGAAAGCGTTCGCCGCGGCCGCTCGGGAATGCATTTACTAGGACCAGCAACATTATCCGCTCTCAAGCATGAACACCGGGATGAGTCACTTGGACTGGGGCATCATTGCCGTTTACATGTTTGCCGTGGTCGGCATCGGCGTGTTGGCGGGGTTCGTACGGCAGAAGAGCGGCGCCGGCGCGCACTATTTCCTGGCCGACAATTCCTTGAAGTGGCCGGTCATTGGTCTGGCGATGTTTGCGGCCAACATCTCCACTGTCCATCTCGTCAGTCTCGCGCAATCGGCCTACACGTCTGGGCTGCTCTACGGCAACTACGAGTGGATGGCGGGTTTCACGCTGATCCTGCTGTCCCTGTTCTTTGCGCCGCTTTACCTGCGGACGCGCGTGCCAACCCTGCCGGATTATCTGGAGCGTCGCTACAACCGGAACTGTCGGGACGCGCTCTCGATCATCTCGCTGTTCTCGGCCATCGTGATTCACATCGGGGTGGCGCTCTTCACGGCGGCGACGGTGTTGTGTTTCATCTTCGGCATTCCGGATAACGCGACCATCCTCGGGCTCTCGCCCATGATGTTCTTCATCGTCGCGCTGGGCGTGTTGACTGGCATCTACACCGTGGTCGGCGGTTTGCTGGCCGTGGTGTGGACGGAGAGCGTGCAGACGGTGCTGCTCCTGGTCGGCGCCATCTGCATCACGGTGGTCGGCTACCATGCCATCGGCGGCTGGGAGGCTTTGTCCCAGACATTGGCGAATCACCCGCATCCGCTGCTGGGCAAGGAAGGCGGCGAGGCACTGGCCACCACTTCGTTTCTGAGCATGTTGCACCCGGGCAACGACACCACCGTCATTGGCAACGTGCCCTGGTATTCAATTCTCCTGGGTTATCCCATCATCGGCATCTGGTATTGGTGCTGCGACCAAACCATTGTTCAACGGGTCCTGGCGGCGAAGGACGAAAAGCACGCCCGCCTCGGCCCGCTGTTCTGTGCGTTCATCAAAATTCTGCCCGTGTTTTTCTTCGTTCTGCCCGGCGTCATCTGCGTGGCGTTGGTGCAAAAGGATTATTTCGGCCAAGGCATCGGTCCGGTCGCCTCGAAGGATACCTATCCGTTCATGATCACGCATCTGCTGCCCGTCGGCCTCAAAGGCCTCGTGGTCGCGGCCATGCTCGCGGCGGCGATGCAAACCTGCTCCGCGGCGCTGAATTCCTCGGCCACGCTGTTTTCCTATGACATCTGGAAGCGCTGGAATCCGGCGACCTCCGACCAGCAATTGGTAAGGATTGGTCGCTGGACCACGGTGGTGGCCACGGTGCTGGCCATCGTGCTGTCGCCGATCTTTGGCCATTACTGCACGATCATTCAGGGCTTGAACACCCTGATTTGTTATGTCGCGCCGCCGATCACTTGCGTGTTCCTGGTCGGCGTGTTTTGGAAGCGCGCCGGAGGGCGGGCCGCTTTTGTGACCATGATTTCCGGTGCCGCGATGGGGATGATTTGTTTCATGGCGGATTTCTTCAAGGATTCCATCTCGGGGAAAACTGGTTTCCTTCCGCCCACATCGCCGGTGACCTCCGCATTTGATTGGTTCGCCCGGGGAGTGCTTAGCGATTTCATGCTCACCTCGTTTGGCATGTTCTGCATTTGCTTGGCCATTCAGGTCGCCGCCTCGCTGCGAATGCCTGAGCCGCTGAAGGAGGAGGCGCGGCTGCTCGTATGGGAAGACTGGCGCGAGCCTTTGCGCGGGCAAGCCCACGGGCATGGAATGGGCAACTACCGCGTCCTCACCGTCATCGTGTTGATCACATTCATCACCCTCTACGCCGTTTTCCGTTGAGCTAAACCAAGGACCCACCATGAGAATCATGATCAGCTTCCTATTCGCCGTCGCGCTGCTCTCCGGTTGCGCCACGACGGCAAAAGCACCGCAACGCTTCGCCTGGATCACCGGCCTCAAACCGGAGAAAGCGGAATACTACCGTCAGCTGCACGCCAAACCCTGGCCCGCGGTGAACCGGATGCTCAAGGAGTGCCACATCCAGAACTTCTCGATCCACGAACGCGAAATCGACGGCAAGCTTTACCTGTTCGCCTATCTCGAATACACCGGTCAGGACTTCGACGCTGACATGAAGCGGATGGCGGCCGATCCCGAGACCCAGCGTTGGTGGCGGGAAACCGATCCGTGCCAGTCGCCCCTGCCGGATGCGGCGGCGAAGGGGAAAATCTGGAGTGACACGAAGGAGGTTTACTTCCTTAAATAGCACACCGCGCTGGCCGCCGTCAGCGGCCGAAATCGTATGAGCATGTTCGACACTGCCGGCAAATCGGCCGACCAGACTGGCCGGAGCGAGAACACGCTCCGCAAGCTGCGGCGCATGAACAGTGCGCTCCAGCACGAGGAGCCGGACCGCGTCCCCATCAGTGATTTCTTCTGGGGCAGCTTCATCGAGCGCTGGCGCCGGGAGCTGGGCCTGCCGGCGGACGCAAATCCCTATTATCATTACGACCTCGACTGGATTGTGACCGTGCCCAACATGGACCCGTGGATTCGCCCGTTTGCCACGCTGAAGGAGGACGCCGAGGAAGTTGTGGTGAAAACCGGCTTCGGCGCGATCATGCACAAACATTTTGAGTTTCCCATGCCGGAAATGCGCGCCTGGGAGACGGACACTTTCGAGAAACTGGAGCGCGCCGGCTTCGACGATCCGCGCGACCGGCGGCGATTTTTCGCGGCGGGCGACAACCAGATCGCCGGGGTGGGCGACGGTTTCCAACGCAATTCGCCCGCGTGGATGGAAACCGTGAAATCGCTTTGGCCCGACTTCCCGGTTTACGGCAGCATCATCGAAGTCAGCGAATGTCTCACGCGCCTCATCGGTCAGGAGAACGCCATGATGTGGATGGCCGAATACCCGGAGCGCATGGGGGCGGTCATTAATCGCATTGGTGCGTTCTACCTGGAAATGGCCAGGGCTGAGATTGAGGCGGGCGCGGGCCGGCTGGACGGCTTCGTGATCTGGGGCGATGTGGCCTACAAGAAATGCACCTTCATGGCGCCGCGCTACTGGCGGGAGTTCTTCAAGCCTTGGGTCGCGCAGATGGCCGAGGCCGCGCACGCCGCCGGCCTGCCGGTGATTTATCACGGTTGCGGCAATGTGAAGGCGATCTTCGCCGACTACATCGAGCTGGGCGTGGACGCCTACAATCCCCTGGAAGCAAAGGCTGGCATGGATGCGGTGGAATTGCGCCGCCAATACGGTCACCGCATTGGCTTCTGCGGCAACAGCGACATCCAAGTATGGGAAACCGGCGACCGCGAAGCCATCCGCCGCGAGGTCCTGCGCAAATTGAACGCGGCCCGGGGAGGCGGTTACATCTTCCAATCCGACCATTCCGTCAGCAGCAGTGTATCGGGGGACACCTACGATTACATCGTCAAACTGGTGCGCGAACATGGGCAGTATCCTCTTCGCTTGCCGCCGGAATTCGAGGAACCTGTTTGAAATCGTGAATCTGCTTGAACCACCCCACATGAAGTCCATCCCTCCATTAATATGCCGCCACTAGCCGCCAGCATCTTCTTCCACGCCATCGGCGCGACTGCCGCGGCCTGTTGCTATGTCCCCCAAAAGAACGTCAAAGGCTGGTCGTGGCAGTCTTATTGGCTGACGCAGGCGGCATTCTGCTGGTTGCTGCTGCCGATCATAGGGGCATTTCTCACCGTGCCGGATTTCTGGCAGGTGGTACAAGCCGCGCCACGCGAGGCCATGCTGCGAACCTTCCTGCTCGGCGTGGCTTACGGCATCGGTGGCACCGCCTTCGGCGTGGCGATCCGCTATGTCGGCTTCTCGATCACCTATGCCGCGGCCATTGGCATCTCGACGGTGATCGGCACCGCTTACGCGATCGCCAAGGGCAACACAACCCTGGGGGATGCCGCGGCGAATGTTCAGGCATTTCTCGCCAAGACAGGTTCGAACTGGGTCCTCCTCGGCATCGCGATCGGCGTTGTTGGCGTGACTGTTTGCGGTATCGCGGGACGATGGAAGGAACGCGATCAAGCCCAGGCCGCGGGCACGACGGGTGAAAACCACAATTTGCTCATCGGCTTTGCGCTGTGCGTGCTGGCCGGAGTGCTGTCGGCGGTCTATGGCATTGCGCTCACCGAAGGCGCCCCCATCGCGAAGCTGGCGGAACAACGCGCCACTGGCCACACCGTGCTGGGGATTGATGCCGCGACGTTTTGCAGCAACGCGATCTATCCGTTTGCCAATGCGGGCGCCTTTGTTACCACGGCGGTTTACTGCCTGTTCCTCCACGCCCGCCACAAGACGCTCGGCGAAATCGTCGCGCTGCCCGAGGGCGAAGAGAAGGCCAGCCTGCCGGTCAATTGGGCAATGGCGATCCTCACCGGCTGCCTGTGGTATGGACAGTTTTTCTTTTACGGCTTTGGCCACTTTTACATCATGAAGGTTGCCGGCTTCGAGCAAACCTGCTGGGCCATCCACATGATTCTGTTGATCCTGCTGGGCACGGTGATCGGCATCGTTTTCAAGGAGTGGCAGGGCAGCCAGCCCCGCACGCGCCTGGCGCTGGCGCTGTCGCTCAGCCTCCTGATCGCCGGTAAACTCCTGCTCGATTATGGCAACTACCTCGGCACCCAAACCGCAAAGTGAGAGGCCCCCACGCATGAAACGTTACGGCAGTGTCATCGGCGTCCGTCCCGAAAAGCTTGAAGAATACAAGCGCCTCCATGCCGCAGTCTGGCCGGCGGTGCTGACGATGATCAAGCAGTGCCATATTCAGAACTACTCCATCTATTTGCGCCAGTTGGATGACGGTCGGCACTACCTGTTCAGTTACTTTGAATACACCGGCACCGACTTTGCCGCCGACATGGCCCGGATGGCCGCCGATCCGACCACGCAGAAGTGGTGGGCGGTTTGTAAGCCGTGTCAGCAGCCCTTGGAAAGTCGTGCGGCTGACGAGTGGTGGGCGGGAATGGAAGAGGTCTTTCACGCGAATTAAGCGATCGCCAATGAAATCGCAACGGCTTACCGGCAAGGCGGCGCTCGTCACGGGCGGGGCGGCGGGCATCGGCGCGGCGATTGTCCGGCGGTTCGTGGCCGAGGGCGCCCAGGTGCTGGTCGGCGACCGCGACCAGCCGCACGGCGAGGCACTGTGCGCCGAATTGGGTGGGGCGGCGGTGTTCCACGGACTGGATGTTGCGGACGCAGCCTCCTTCGCGGACGCCATCGAAAACGCCGCCAAAAGATGGGGACGGCTCGACGTCCTGGTCAACAATGCTGGCATCGCCCTGCCGGCCGCAGCGGTGCAGGACACCACGCTTGACCAGTTCGCGCAACTCGTGGATGTGAATCTGCGCAGCGTGTTCCTCGGCTGCAAGCTGGCCTACCCGCACCTTAAGGCGGCGCGCGGTTGTGTGCTGAACATTTCCAGCATGGCGGGCATCACCGGGCAGGAACGCCACGCCGTCTATGGGGCGACCAAAGGGGCGATCAACGCGTTGACGAAATGCACCGCGGTGGACTGGGGACGCGACGGCATCCGGGTCAATGCCATTTGCCCGGCCGGCGTCTGGACCGACACCCTGCGCCAGTGGATGAAAGCCCAACCTGATACGGCCAGCATCGAAACCTATCTGCGCCAGATTCACGCGCTCGGTTATTGCCCCGAACCGGAGGAAATCGCGTCCGTCGCCACTTTTCTGTGCAGTGATGAGGCGAAATTCATCACCGGCCATATCATGCCCGTGAGCGGCGGGAGCGAATGCGGTTATAATGTCCACGCGCCCGTCGCGTTGGCCGATCCGCAGAGTTGAACGTGCGCCAACCATCATGACTTCCCGCGAACGCATCCTCGCCGCCATCGAACACCGGCAGCCGGATCGGGTGCCGGTGGACCTCGGGGCCACACCCAGTTCCGGCATCTCGGCCATCGCCTACGGTAAGCTCAAGCGCCACCTCGGCCTGAATCAGGGTCACACCCGTGTGTATGACGTCGTCCAACAACTCGCGCAGCCCGAAGATTTCATTCTCGACCGCTTTGGCGTGGATGCGATCGATATCGGTCGCGCCTTCAATGCCGAGGCTTCCGCCTGGCAGCCGACGACGCTCGCCGATGGTCAGTCGGCGGATTATCCCGCGTGGTTTCGTCCGGAAGCTCAGCCCGACGGCTCGTTCATCGCCCGCATGAAGGATGGCCTCGACATTGCCCACATGCCGGAGGGGGGGACATTTTTCGATCAGAGTTATTTTCCCTACGATGATGGTTACCCGGCGGATTTTCGGGATTTGTCCATAGAGATGGGCCGGATTCTCTGGGCCGCGCTCGTTCACAGCCCTTGGGATCACGCGGGCGATCCCGGGTTCTGGGACGCCCTGCGGGCCAAAGCACTCGAGCTTCGTCGCACCAGCGATCGGGCGCTCATGATTGTCATCGGGTGCAATCTATTCGAGTGGGGCACATTTCTCCGGCGCCTCGACAACTTTTGCATGGACCTCGTCGCCGAACCGAAACAGGTCGAGGCGTTGCTCGACGCGTTGATGGAACGGCATCTGGCGGTTTTGGAGAAGGCCTGCCGGGCGGTGGGTGATGTGGCCGATGTCATTCGCTTCGGCGACGATCTCGGCACGAATGGCGGGCCGTTCATGGCGCCCAAGACGTACCGGCAGCTATTCAAGCCGCGTCACAAAATGCTCTGCGATTACGTTCACCGGCACACCAGCATGAAGACGTTCCTGCATTCGTGCGGCTCGATTCGGGCGCTGATGCCGGATCTCATCGAAGCGGGCTTCGACGTGCTCAATCCGGTGCAGACGACCTGCAAAGGCATGGAGGCCGAAGGCTTGAAAGCCGATTATGGCCGGGACATCTGCTTCTGGGGTGGGGGATGCGACACGAAGAGTGTGTTGCCCCAAGGCACTCCCGCCGAGGTGAAGGACCATGTCAGACGCCGGCTGGAGATCTTCATGCCCGGGGGCGGATTCGTCTTCAATACGGTCCACAACATCCTGCCCGAAGTGCCGCCGCGGAATATCGTGGCGATGTTTGAAGCGGTGCAGGAATTCAATTCATGAGCGGCATCACGGCGATCACCACCCGCGACGCGCGGTTTCCCATCGGCGCGGGCCATGGGAGCGACGCCGTTCACCAAGACCCGGTTTATTCCTATGCCGTCACCCTCCTGCGGGACGATCGGGGTCGCGTCGGCAGCGGACTGGCCTTCACTTTGGGCGCGGGCAATCAACTCGTCTGCGAAGCGGCGAAGTTCTATGCCGCCCGGCTTCAAGGCCTGGACATCGAGGAAATCATGGCTGATTTCGGCGCGCGGCAAAAGGCGATGGCCGACGAGCAACAATTTCGCTGGCTCGGACCGCACAAAGGCATTGTCCAGCTCGCGTTGGCGTCCGTGACGAACGCCTGTTGGGATCTCTGGGCCAAGTCGCGGGGCGTGCCGTTGTGGAAACTCCTGCTCGACCTGACACCGGATCAGATTATCGCAACCCTCGATCTTTCGTATCTCGAAGACGAACTCACGTGCGAACAGGCGGTCCAAATGCTCCGCGAGGCCCAAGCCACTCGCAACCAGCGCGAGGGCGTATTGCAGTCCGGCTATCCGGGCTACGACACGAGTGTGGGCTGGTTCAATTACCCCGACGAGCAGGTGCGCGAAAATTGCAAACGCGCCATTGCGGCTGGTTTCACGGCCATGAAACTCAAGGTGGGCTCGCCCGATGCCGAACGTGATATCCGCCGCGCGAACATCGTGCGTGAAACGGCCGGCGACCGCGTCCGCGTGATGCTTGACGCCAACCAGCAATGGACTCTGCCGCAGGCTTTGTCCATCTGCCAACGCTTGCGGACCATGAACCCATTCTGGATTGAAGAACCGACGCATCCCGACGACGTGCTCGGTCACCAGACGCTGGCTCTGGCCATCGCGCCGCTGAAGCTCGCGCTCGGCGAACACGTTCCGAACCGCGTCCTTTTCAAGAATTATTTGCAGGCCCGATGCGCCGGATTCATCCAGGTGGATGCGGTGCGCGTGGCGGGCGTCAGCGAATTCCTCGCCGTGAGTCTCCTGTGCAAAAAGTATGGGGTGCCGGTCGTGCCGCACGTGGGCGACATGGGCCAGTTACACCAGCACCTGGTCCTCTTCAACCACATCGGGCTCGGATTGGACGTGGTTTTCCTGGAGCACATTCCTCATTTGCGCCCGCACTTTGTTTATCCATGCCGGGTGCAAAATGGGGTTTATCTGACTCCGCAGGAAGCCGGGGCCAGTTGCGATCTCAACCCTTGAGGCGATGCGCCAGGAAGATAAAGCTGCCCTGATTTCGGCGACTCAGCGGGAATCCACCCGGCAATCGCGCCGCGCCGCGAAGATGCCTCGCCGTTCGTTTCAGCGGCGTTTCATCAGCCAAGCTTCGGAGACGATGGTGCCCCAGCCGCCGGTGTTCCGCCACACTTCGCGCTCGAGCCGTGAGCCGTGTGCGACGTCGGGCGCGCGTTCGAAGCGAATTACCAGTTCGCCGTTCCGGATCGCTTCCGGCGGGATGTCGAAGGTGAAAAAGTCGCTCATGCGCTCGGGCACTTCGAGGTCGCGGGCCAAAACCAGGTCCCCCGCGTAGATGGTTTCGGTGTGCTGATTCATGCGGCTCCGATAGCGGTCTTGATACCACGGCCGCACCAGCGTGAACCGGATGCGGTAGGCTGAATTGGAATCCAGGCCGCGATAGTGAAACTTCACCCCCTCGGCTTCATCCTGGGTAAAATGCATTGTGCGCTGACTGGGCCGGTTTCCCTCCGAGTTCATGCCGGGGACCAACGGCTGGCCGAAATCATACGGGTAGCCATGCACGACATTGGGGCAGCGGTCCAGCGTTCCACAGTTGTCGTAGAACCCGCCCGGACCCGGGTCTTCGTAGTGCGTGATCATCCGCACCAGTTCCGTCCGCGCGCTCCCTTGCGCCGCACGGGCCCGTTCCAATTGACGTCGCAACCAGCCGAGCCCGATAAAGTCGTGATCGAGATTGTAGAGCCCTTCGCTGCGGACACCAAACTGGCGGTTGCTCTCCTCGCCCAATCGGTCGGCCTCCTTGCGCAGCCGCGCCATCGCCGCGCTTTCACGGAGCTCGCCCAGCGATTTCAGCGCCCGATCAATTACCGCATCCGAGTTTGATGCCGCAAGGGCCTTTTCAATTCGTTCCTGCAACTTGATCTGCTGCCGCACGCTGAGCTGGATGTATTGGTCAAGGGCCGCTTTCTGCATGTATTCGCGCCAAAGCCAGTTTTCCTTCATGCGCTTCGCCGGCATCTTGCTCCCGGCCTCGCGGACCAGCTCGTAGTAACGTGCGATCCCTGTTTTCTTCGCGATGGGAAGAGCTGGTTGCTCGACCAGGTTTTCTTCCAGCTGAAAAATTGCCCGCGCCATCAGCGGCCCCGCCTCGGCCCCAAACCACGTGCGGGCATATTCCGCGACCACCTCCTCGACGTCCCGTTGCGGCGCCCAGAGCAGGCGCTGCCACAGCCACTGGTTGAAATGATCATGGGTCCCGCTCGAATGCGTGACGTCGCCGATACCGTAGCGCATGACCTGGTTAAAGTACCAGTGATAATACCGCGGCCAGGCGAAGAAAGTCAGGCGGTCGTAAACCATGGTCAGCGCGTTGTCCGGCTGGCGTTCGTAAACAAAGTGATTCCAATGCGGTGGCAGGTCGCCGTTCCGGTCGGCTCGCGGATACGCCTGGACAAAGCCGTTTTGCGAATAGCGCCAGTGGGTCAATTCGTTGAAGAATACGACGTCCTGCGTCGGCGGCAGTTGGTGCAGGATTTCCTCGAGGTAACGCCCCGGCGGTCCAAACCCTGGATAGCGGAAAAGATCCATGCGGTGCGTTTGCCGGTGACCTGGCTGCCAGCTCATGGCGTCCGAGCCGGGGCCATAACAGAAAGCGCGCAACCAGGGCCGGGGTTTTTCCTGCAAATAGGCGAAGATCGCCTGATCGTCGTCGTTATCGAACTTCTGGTTCGTGATGAAAATCTCGGTCTGTGGGTGGTAACGGTGAATGATCTGCGCCAGGTCTTCGCAAAGGCGGATGAACACTCCGCCGTATGGTTTGCAACGGTCGCACTCACAACCGCCCCCATCACCGCCCGCGAATCGGACATAGTCCACCGGAGCGCTGTGGCGAAACTGCTCCTCACAGCGCTGAAGCAATGCTGCGCGTGCCGCCGGGACAGAAGGGCAGAGGTAGCCCTGCCGGCCGATGGACTCGGCTGCCCGCCATGCTTCCGGGCCGGCGCCGACGTTTGGGCCATAGTGAACCAGCGTTTTCAAGCCGAACGACTTTAGCAACCGATAGAACGAGTCATCGGCTTTTATGCCCGCACCAACCTCCACGGTGTTCAAACCTGCCAGCGCCAGGTCGAGCACCGCCCGGCGGCGATCCGCTTCCGTCCAAGGGCGGACTTTCGCGAGATTGCGGGCAACGGAACTCTGGCCAAATTGCGAACCGCGCACTTCAAATGCCGGCGCGCTGCGCACTTTGAGCGTCGCCGGAAATTCGACGGCAGACGCGCGAACGACCATTTGCCGGAGCGCTTCCCCGACCCCGTAGAGCAGGCCACGCGGATCAATTCCGGCCAGGAGCACCCGTCGGCCATTCTCACTTGGGACGGATTGGAGAAGGAATCCCTCCGGACCCGGGGAGAGGTTGGTCAGGGGCGCGATGCGGTGCGCCTCGAACTGCGCGCGGAGCTCCCGGTGGTTTTCCGGAATCCCAACCAACACCACGAGGGCGGAGGCGGGCAAGGCAGGCGTTACCTTCGGATCCGCAACCCGGACCGGCACGCCGCTTAGCTCTGCCATTCGTTCCGCGAGCAGCGCCGCGATATTGCGTTCAAACTCCCCGGCGCTTTCGCCGAACTGGATAATCACGTTTTCGTTTTGGCCAGGCGCACCCCACAAGGGGGAGCACAAGCCCGGAAACACCAGGAGCCAGGCGATCCAGCAGCCCCAGGCAAAACTCATCACGCTGCTGAAGGTTGATCGGCAACCGGGGTGAGCCGACCGCCTCCAATGCTCAATATCCTCAGCTCCGGATTCACCAGCCCGAATTTGCAGTATTTCCTCCGAAGCCGGTGCTTGCGACCTTTCGCTTCCTATCTGGTCAAATCCATGGGTTGCAGGCGACGGTGCTTTTGCATCGAGATACCGCCTGCCATTGCCCGGTTGCCGCGCTCGCCGCTGGTCTGTCATCGCACCCGAATTCATGGCTTGGGACATTAAGGGAATTGCCGGATCAACGCCACCTCGCAGCGGGTTCACCCGGTCCAACCACCGCCTAAACCCCGGAGCGGTTTGCGGTCGGAGCGCCGTTGGCGGCTGGAATTCTTTTGCTATTCCCCGATCAGAGATTCAAACTCGCTTGGTGACATTGCCACTGGCGATAGTGTTTTATGAGGACCTGATGCCCGGGAGCCAACTGGTCAACCGGTTGCAGGACTTGCAGTATCGCGTCCACGCGGTTACGGATCCGGGAGAGTTGGTGGCCGCGGCCGCGAGCGCCGGCCCCATGGTGATTCTTGCCGACCTGGTATCGACCCGGACTGATACTTGCGTCCTCATCAAGCAACTGCGGAACAACCCCGCCACCAAACATGTTCCCGTGATTGCATTTGTGGATGACGCGGAGGCGGCATTGCAGGCGGCCGGTCGGGCGGCAGGGGCAACGGTGGTGGTGGGAGACTCGGCGATTATCACGCATCTGGAGCAATTCATAGAGCAAGCTTTGCAAGTCGAGTAATGGTTTCGGGGCGGCCGCCGGCGCGGGCCGAAACAAAGGCTTGACCTTGGAGCAATTACTTCTATGCTCCAAACCAGTTACCGATTTTACCAACCCGATGAATTCAGCATGGTCACGCACGAAGGCGATTTTGCATGTCGCCGCTGAACGGGTTGGTGGCGGTGACGTTCAGGAGAGAAAGTTATGGCTAGCGGTAAAGTGAAGTGGTTCGACAACAAAAAAGGGTTTGGGTTTATCGCCCAGGATACGGGTCAGGACGTTTTCGTGCATCATACGTCCATCATGGGCGGCGGTTTCAAAACGTTGAACGAGGGTGAGGACGTTACGTTCGAGGTCATCACCAGCGACAAGGGATTGAAAGCGCAAAACGTCGAACGCGCCCAAGCGCGGACCTAGCGCCGGGGGTTGGCGAAATCGGGTTGCCGGGTTTCACGACCCGGTGGAAAATTGCGTCGCTCACGGGATTGCGACCGTGATAGGTTATCCCATGACGAGTTGCTCCCCGGCCACGATTCACAGTCTGTATGTTCATGTGCCCTTCTGCGCGCAGAAGTGCGAGTACTGTGCTTTTTTCTCGGAGGCTTCCAGCGGCGAGTTGATCAACCGTTATGTGGATGCCTTGGTCCGCGAACTGGAACTGGTCGCTTCGGAATTGCAACCGCAGACCATCTTCTTCGGCGGGGGGACACCATCCATCCTGAACCTCCGGCAGTGGGAAAGAATCCTCCTCACTCTGCAGCGCCTCGATTTGCTCGGAGCGGAGGAATTCACCGTCGAATGCAATCCGGCCACGGTTTCGCCGGACAAGGCGAAGCTGCTCCGCTCCTACGGCGTAAACCGGATTTCGATGGGGGTGCAGTCGCTGGATGAAGCGCTGCTCGACCGTTTGGGACGTGTGCACTCGCGGGGGATGGTGTTCCAGTCGTTCGATATCCTGCGGCGGGCCGGCTTCGACAACCTGAACATCGACCTCATGTTCGCGATCCCCGGCCAGACCCTGACCGTGTGGCGGGCCACGCTCGCCGAGGCGCTTGCCCTGGGGAGCGAGCATCTCTCGAGCTACGAAGTCATTTATGAGGAGGACACGCCACTCTACGCGCAACTGAAGGCACGGGAATTCGACGTGGATGAAGACCTGGCGTGCGCCATGTATGACGAGCTCGGCGAGCGCGCAACGGCCGCTGGGTTTCACCAGTACGAAATTGCCAACTTTGCCAAAGACGCCAGTGGGAGTCGTCCGCCGGGCAGCTTCGCACCCCCCTCACTCGCCTGTCGTCACAACCTGAACTATTGGTGCGGCGGCGAGTATCACGGCCTCGGGCCGAGCGCGACTGGCTACGTGCGCGGGGTGCGCACCAAGAATTGGTCGAATACCCAGCTCTACTGTGAGCAGCTCGAAAAGGGCCGGCGGGCCATCGAATCACGCGAGGAGTTGGCGCCGCTCGCGCGGGCCGGGGAGACGGCGGCTTTCGGTTTGCGGACGACGGCGGGTTGGCGTTTCGAGGAATTCCAGCGCCGGACCGGCCACGATTTGCGCAACCAATGGTCGGCGGACATGACGGCCTGCGTGCAGCATGGGTGGGGTCAAATTTCGGATGACGCCTTTCGTCTCACGCGCCACGGATTGCGTTTTGCCGACGCGGCCGCCGAGTTGTTTCTGCGCTGACGTTGGAGGCGATCAGGGTTCGACATAGACCGGCATCCCCACCCAAACCAGTTTCAACAGGTATTCCGCATTCCAGTTGGCCAGCCGGAAGCAGCCGTGCGATTCCGTGCGTCCGACTTGTTCCGGGCCGGGGGTGCCATGCATCCCGTAGCCGGGTTTATCCAGGCTGATCCAAGCGGTGCCGACAGGGTTGTTGGGGCCCGGGGGCAGAATCAACTTGGTTTTGATCTCCCGGGCTTCCTCGGATTCCGGAAACCCCTCGGGATCGAAAGTGTAGTTGGGGTTCGGGGCAATGGCGGTCACGTGCAACTCGCCAGCCGGCCGCTTCTCCACCCGCGCGGCAATGCTGCACGGAAAATGCGCGACGAGGTTGGTGCTGGCGTCAAATACCTGCAATCGTTTTTCTGCCAGCCGGATGCTGGCGAACGCAGCCTTGACCGGCGGAGGATATTCCACTGCGGGAAGCCGCACTTCCGTTCCGGCGGGGAGATTGGTCCAGTTCACGTTTGGATTCAACCGGCGGGTCAGGTTGGGCGAGGCGTGGCCCTTTTCGGCGAGAAGTTCAAGGATGGTTTCATAGTCGAGCGCGGTCTGTTGCGATTTGCCGAGCCAGGTTTTGCTCAATGGTTGCAGCCGCGCCAGGTCGTTGCTCGTGACGATGTAATTGGTCAGCGGTGCGGAATCCAGGGTGAGCGCGAAGCACGTTGCCGCATCCAGTTCGCCCGTCGGGGGCAAACTGGCCTGCCGCTGAAAGGCCGTCAGCGCAGCGCGCGTCTGGAAGCCATTCACTCCATCGATGGAGCCGGCGGAGATGGCGCGGCGACCGAGAGCGATCTGGGCTTCCAAGGTGTCGCGGGGCGGGCGCGGAAACGAGGTGAGCGTGACGGCGGGCAACGATAACGCGGGCCCGCTGGTTTGGGCGGCACGGGGGATGGCGCGAGGCGGCGGCGGCGGATTCGTGAACGCCGGTTGGAGGCTTGTGATGGTGGGGTGGGGCGGCGCAGAGGCCGGAGCCGGCGGTGGTGCGATGGCGGGAGCGGGCGGTTCGGGAGACAAGGGTTCTTGCCGGTTGCGGGTCGTCCACCAAGTCCAGATACCGATCCCGAGGATCAAGACCACGAGCCAACCGAGAAATTGTCGGCGCCGCCCGCCATGGTCGGCGGAGGGGCGGGCATGCGTTGGGCGCGGCACGGCGGGATCTTGCCAAACAACCGGTCGCACTTCCAGCGGACAACCAACTCTCATCGGCAATCCAGTTTCCACGCCCCGAATGGGGAGACCCCCGATCAGCATAGGGGTTCTCGTCCCCGGTAATTCCTTGGGGATACGATGAGGCACCCACTGGGTTGAGGAAGAAACGGCATCGGTTAAGATGTGATCACAATTACGGTTGGTTGCGGTTTGGAGGTGAGCTTGGGGAAGTCAGTTGGGCAGTGCGAGACGGGGCCGGTTTGCCATTGGGGGTGGCATGCCGCCCCGTCAGCCCAAATCAAATCCAGTAGCGAGGAGCGTTTCAACCCCCACCGGCGGGACCGGCCGGAGATTCAGTTCGCCGCTGCCAGAGCTTCCAGAATTGTTTCGCTGTAACTTGCCGGGCTGAACGAAAGCGGCTCGGGCAACACCACCGGCGGCTTCGAGGCATCGCGCGGATACACCAAAACCAGCGGCACCCCGGCGCGTTCAAATCGTTTCAGTTCCTGCGTCAATTCCGGCGGGGATTCCGTGTAGTCGGCCAGCAACGCGACCGCCCCGATTTCGCCGAGCTTCTGGGTGACCCGCTTGTTTTCGAGCGCGGGCTTCACGGTGAGATTGCAGGTCAGACACCACTTGGCGGTGAAATCAACCACCACCGGATGCCCGGCGGCGCGGGCTTTGGCGAGGGCTTCGGGACTCCAGCTTTGCCACGGATATCCTGCCGGTGCGTGCTTGAGCGCACTGGCAGGGGCGTCACTTCGCTCCAGCGTCCGCCAGCGGAGTTGCCCTTCGAGCGGCCAGAAATAACCCAGCGCGAGTATCGCCGCCAGCGTCAACCCCGCCCACCCGCGCCGTTGATCGGCGCGTTGAAGGAAATGCCCAAACACCCACGCCGCGGCGCCGACAAACACCAGAAAAACCCCCAGCCACCAAGTCCGCTCGCCATAAAACGTCGCCGTCAGGCTCATCAGCCAGACCGCGGTGCCGAGCATTGGAAAGCCCATCGCAATCTTGAAGTTTTCCATCCAGGCGCCGGGTTTCGGCAAAAACCGCAGCCAGGCCGGATGCCAGCTCAATACCACATACGGCGCTGCCAGCCCGGCGCCGATGGTCAAAAAGAACAGCGCGATGATCGCGGCCGGTTGCGCAAAAGCGAAACCGAGGGCCACCCCGAGGAACGGCGCCGTGCACGGGGTTGCGAGCACCGTCGCCAGCACGCCGTTGAAGAAGGCGCCGGTGGCGCCAGGTTGGGAGGCCAATCCCCCCGCGGCGCTCATCACCTTGCCGCCCAAGGTGACTTCGTAGACGCCAAACAGGTTCAGCGCGACGAGGGTCACGAGCGTGGTGAGGACGACGATGAACTGCGGATTGCTGAACTGCATGCCCCACCCGGCCTGGCGGCCCGCCGCCTTGACGCCGATGACCAGCGCCGCCAGGACGAGGAAGGACACGCCGACACCCACGGCGTAGATCAACCCTAGTTTGCGCACGCGTTCCGGTGCGGCCTGCGCCTGGCCAACGAAGCCGAGAATCTTCAGGGCAATCACCGGTAAGACGCACGGCATGATATTCAAAATCAACCCACCAACGAACGCGTAGAACAGCATCTGCCAAAGGGACCTTGATCCGGCGGCGGCGGATGCGGCCCCGAGCTGGCTGTCCCCGCTGCCCTCCACCGGCAGGGTTGCGGAAAATCCCTGCCGCGCGCCGCCCGTGGTTTGAATCAGCACGCCGGAGATTTGCGCCGGCCAATTGCCTTCAAACTTTTTGACCACTTTGCGCAGACGGATTCGGTCCGCCCCGGCGGATAGCACTTCGGTCGCGGATTGAATCTCAAAGGCATCATTCAGGTCCGGAAAAAAATCCGGCCCGCCGACCGTCGTCCCCGGTGACCATTCCAGGAGGATCGGGCGCGAGTCGCCGGCTGCCGGTTTTTCCCAAACGGCACGAGCGGAGAGGTGGGGCGCCGCCTTGGGCAATTTTCCCCTGGCGGTTTCCAGCAACGCCGCATCGGCGGATGCTGTTGTCCCGGCCGCGATTTCCAAGGTGGCCGTCACGCTGGCATCGCCTTTCAAGCACAGTTTGTCACATTCGAGCCAGGCCACGTTGGCTTTGAGTACCTGCGGGCCGGCTTTCAAATCGGCCGCGAGCTTGAGCGGCACAAGGAGAATGACTTCGTCGTGGTAAACGTAGGTGGTCACCCCTTCGACGGTTAACTTCTCGGGCACAGGCCATTCGACATCGCCCGCGGTGATGCCCGGCGGGAGCTCCCATTCGATGGTCGTGGAGCCGCCAGAATCGCCCGGGTTCCTCCAGTAGGTGTGCCAGCCGGGATCCATTTGCAGGCGCACGCCTGCCCGCACCGTGTCGCCGGGTTGAGCCGCCGCGGCGGCCACCAGCAGCGAAGCGCGGGTGTGCGCAGCATGGGCGGGCGAGGCCAACAGGCCGACCAGCCAGGCCAGGGGGAGCACAAGGAATCGTTGCACAATCTTATAGATGCCAAAACCGTCCGGTCGTTTGAAGTTATTTCGCCGGCGGAGGCACAAGCCGTATCGTCTGGTGCGGGGCCGAGGTGGCTCGGCATGCCCGTGAGGCAGGATTCCTGTTGCTCACATGCGCCCGTCAACAAATTGTGCAGAAGATAAAATTGCGCGGCGCGGGCGGATGGAGTCTGATGGGGGCGCATGATTGATTCTGTATCGGAAAGTGCCGGCGCGGCGCCGGATTTGAAGAAGGCGCGGCGGCGGAAGGTCGCCCCGCACGACGTGGTGCGGGCGGATCGTTTGCCCCCGCACGCCCTGGAAGCCGAACAGGGGGTGCTGGGCTGCGTGCTGCTATCGCCGAACGATTGTCTCGGCTTGTGCATCGAGAAGCTCAAGAGCGGGCCGGAGGTATTCTACGATCTGCGGCACCAGACGATTTACACCGCGCTCGTCGAGATGTTCGACCAGCGGGAGCCCATCGACCTCATTACGGTCCAGCAACGGCTCAAAGACCGGCAGCTGCTGGAGCCCATCGGCGGCATTCCCTATCTGAGCGCGCTGCAGGATGCGGTGCCGTCGGCTGCGAACCTGAGCTACTACCTCGACATCGTGCTGGAGAAAGCGCTGCTGCGAAAAATGATCCACACCTGCACGGACGTGGTGGGGCGCGTTTATGATTACGACGGGGAGGTGGACGCGCTGCTGGATGAGGTGGAGCGCGACATTTTGCGCATGAGTGAATCCCGGTCGGAAGGCGGCATGGAATCGGTGAAGTCGCTCGTCCACAAAGCGATTGGAACGGTGGAGAATTATTTCAACCGGCAAGGGATGCTGGGCGGACTGGCCACCGGCTTCACGGATCTGGACCGGATGACGGACGGTCTGCACGGCGGCGAGATGATTGTCATCGCGGCCCGGCCTTCCATGGGCAAGACCTCGCTGGCCATGAATGTGGCCGAGCACGTGGTGTTGCACAGCAAACTGCCCGTGGGCGTGTTCAGTCTGGAAATGACCGCCGAGTCGCTGGTCTTGCGGATGTTGTGCTGCAATGCCCGGGTGAACCTGCGCAACATCCGGGAAGGGTTCATGACCGAGTCGGATTTCCCGAAGCTCACGAGCGCGGCGGGCAAGATGTCGAGCGCGCCGTTGTTCATTGACGACACGCCGGGGCTTTCGATTTTGCAGTTGCGCGCGCGCGCCCGCCGGATGTGGCAGCAACATGGGGTGAAGCTTTTCATTATTGACTACCTCCAACTCCTCAACTCTACTGCGCGCCGCGCCCAGGAAAACCGGCAGCAGGAAATCGCCGACATTTCCAGCGGCATCAAGGCGCTGGCCAAAGAGCTGAAAGTGCCGGTGATTGTGCTGAGCCAGTTGAACCGGGAACTGGAAAAGGACAAGAGCCGGAAGCCGCGGTTGTCCGACTTGCGCGAGTCCGGTTCCATTGAGCAGGACGCGGATGTGGTGGCCCTGCTGTACAGACCCGCCAGCGGCGAGGACGACGAGGGCGCGGTGGCGGAAGAGGCGGATGGCGTGCCGGTGAATCTGTTGATCGCCAAACAACGCAATGGTCCGACCGGCGATGTGCCTTTGACCTTTTTGAAACCTTACACGCGATTTGAAAGCGCAGCGAAAGTCAGTGACGACGACATGCCCGGGCAGTAACGCATCATGAAGGCGCTGTTCCGGTTCAGCGCCCTCGGCGCCTGGTTTTTGTGTCTCCCGCTGGTCTGGGGGCAGTTGCCGGAAACCAAGATTGCCCGCATCGACATCCGGCATGTCGGTCCGGCCACCGTCAGCGATGAACTGATCCGTGGCAATTTGCGCTCGAAGGTGGGCGAACCCTACCGGTCGGTCACGGTGGACGATGACGTGCGCAACCTCTACGCCAAAGGTCTGTTCGATGACATTCGCGTCACGAGCAAAATGGAGGCGGGCGGATTGGTGCTGACTTTCGTGGTGCAGGACAATCCCCGGTTGATCGAGGTCAAGTTCGAAGGGAACACCAAGCTCAGCAACTCGAAGATCAAGGGCAAGATCACCTGCAAGGTGGGCGAGCCGCTGGACCGCCGGAAAGTTTTCACCGACGAGCAAGCCATCCTGGAGCTGTATCAGAAATCCGGCTACCCGCGCACCACGGTGAAAGGCATCGCCACGGTGGACGAAGGCAAGGGGACCGGCACGGTCGTGTTCGTCATCAAAGAAAGTCCCAAGATCAAGATCGAGCAGGTCGAGTTCGACGGCGCGTCGGCGTTCACGCAAAAGGAGCTGCGCAAGCAGATGAAAGGCACGAAACGCTACGGCATGTTTTCCTGGATCCTGCCGGGCGGTTATTTTGTGGAGGATAAATTTGAGGAGGACAAGGAACGGTTGAGCGAGTTTTATCGGGAACACGGCTACATCGATTTTGAGATCAAAGACGTCCTAATGGAGTATCCCACGCCGGGCCGGTTGCTCGTTCGGCTGGCGATTTCGGAGGGCCGGTCGTATCGCGTCGGGCAGATCACTTTTGAAGGCACGACGATGTTTCCCACGAACGCCATCGGCACCAACTTTCAGGCGGGCAAAATGCCAAAGAAAGGTCCGGGGCGCGCCGCCTGGGCGGAGAGTGCGACCGTCAACCGCAATTTCAAGATGAAGCCGGGGGATGTTTTCACCGTGTCCGGCCAGGGCCGGGATACCGAAGCCATTCAGAGTTTCTACGAGTCCAAAGGCCATATCGACGTGGTGCGAGGCTCGGCCAATCTGCGGGTCGAGCGCATTCCCAACACCGAGACCGGCACCATTGATATTCGTTACAAGGTGGATGAGGGCCAGAAGTCGTACATCGAGAAGGTGGAAATCCGCGGCAACACCAAGACCAAGGACAAGGTGATCCGCCGGGAACTTTCGGTGGCGCCGGGCGAAGTCTTTGACATGACCCGGATCAAGACGAGCAAACGGCGGCTGGAAGGGTTGGACTACTTCGAGCCCGGCGGCGTGGAAGCGCGGCCCGAACCGACCGATGTGCCGAACCGCAAGAACTTGCTGGTTGGCGTGCGGGAAAAAAACACCGGCAACATCAGCTTTGGCGCCGGTTTCAGTTCGGTGGATTCCATCGTCGGCTTTGCCGAATGGACGCAGGGCAATTTCGATTTGTTCCATCCGCCCACCTTCACCGGCGGGGGGCAAAAACTCCGCCTGCGCGTCCAGATCGGCACGGAGCGTCAGGATTACATCCTCGCGTTTACCGAACCCTGGTTTCTGAATCGCAAGCTGGCGCTCAACGTGGACCTTTACCATCGTGATCTCAACTACGTCAGCCTGGACAATCTCTACGACGAAACCCGCACGGGCATGCGATTGGGGCTGACCCGCGCGCTGGGCAGCGATTTCTTGATCGGCAGCGTGGGTTACCGGTTCGAACGCGTCGGCATTGATCTGGCCTCGGGCGTTCATGGCTACGAGCTGGTGTCCCTCCCGGGGAGCGGTCCCGGCGGCGGCTCCGGCGTTCCGACGTTGGTTTACCCGAATGCGCCCGCGTCAATCCTCGATGAAAGCGGCGATACGCGGCAAGCAACCCTTTCGTTGTCGCTTGCTTACGACACCCGCAATGACACGCGTCTGCCCAACCATGGGCAACGGAGCGAAATCATCACCGAGCTCGCTTCGACGTATCTCGGCGGCCAGAGCGATTTCTACAAGATGGAATTGCAGTCAGCGTGGTATTTCCCTGGATTGGCCAAGGGCCATGTGATCGAGGCGGTCGGTCGAATCGGGGTGGCCGATGGAATGAACGGGGGCACGGTGCCGTTTTACGACCGGTTTTATCTGGGCGGACTTTACTCGTTGCGCGGCTTCGAGTATCGCAGCATCAGCCCGCGGGAACAGGACCCCCGGACCGGCGGCTACGGCGGCTATTTCAGCGAGCCGGTCGGCGGCAACTCGTTTTGGTTTGGCTCGATCGAATACAGCCTGCCGATCATTGACCGCGAAGGCAGCGGGGGCGTGCGGTTTGCCGTTTTCTATGACGTCGGAAGCGTGGCGGCCAACGCGTACGACTTCAATGCCGTCAGTTACAGCTCGGACTGGGGAATCGGTCTGCGCTTGAACCTGCCGATCGGCCCGCTCCGGCTCGACTACGCTTTCCCCATCACTTACGATCAATTCAGCGACGGGAACGGACAGTTTCAATTTGGCGTCGGCTGGTCACGGCCTTTCTGAACATGAATCTCCGAGACGACAATTCTGCTGACGTCCGATTCCACCTTGGCTGGCGACCCGGCTGCATGGTCCTGGCGCTCGCCCTGATGGTGCCAACGGCGGTGCTCGGGGGCGGCGAAGCCGGCCCGGGTTCCCCGGCGGTGCTGCCGGCGTTGGGCAAGTTGCCGCTCCGCTTCGAGCTTGGCGAAGGCGAAGCCGGGACTCCCGAAAGATTCATTGCGCGCGGACCGGCGTATCACCTGGCCATCACGCCAACCGAGACCTTTGTGTCGCTGCAAAAACTCGATCGCACCGCCGCCCGGCGGGGTGATCCGGCCCGACTGGGGATCACTCCGGTCGCGGGCAGCCGCCGCAACTTCCGGCTCGAATTTATCGGCGCCGCCCCTTCTGCCCGGATTTCTGGTGAAACCGAGTTGCCGGGCCGGGTGAATTATTTTCTCGGGGACGACCCGGCCCGTTGGCGGACCGGTGTGCCGACATTTGCCCGGGTGCGCGTGGCCGATCTTTACCCGGGCATCAGCCTGGTTCACTACGGCAACCAGGAACATTTGGAATACGATTTTGTGGTGGGCCCGGGGAGGGATCCCTCCGCGATCGCCATCCGCATCTCGGGGGCGGACAAGGTGGCGATTGATGAGCGTGGCGATCTGGTGTTGAGCCTGGGGGAGGATGAAATCCGGCAGCCAAAGCCGTTGATCTATCAGGACATCCGCGGGATACGGAAGCACGTCGGGGGCGGCTATGTGCTGGCCGACCCGCAGACGGTGCGGTTTGAGATCGCGGCCTACGATCAGAGCGAGCCGCTGGTGATTGACCCGATCTTGAGCTACTCGACTTATTACGGGGGGCTCGGATTGGATGCCGCCTGGGGCGTGGCGGTGGATGCCAGCGGCTTCGTCTACGTGGCGGGCGAGAGCATGGGGGGGCTGCCCATCACGAACGCAACGCTGACGAACCGGTATGGCGGCACCTATTTCCACGGGGACGCCTTTGTTGCCAAGTTTGACAACGCTGCGTCTCAAGTGATCTACCTGACTTATATCGGGGGTGCGTTGGACGATGTCGGGTTGTCCCTCGCGGTGGATGAAGGCGGCAGCGCCTACGTTACCGGTTACACGGACTCCATCGATTTTCCGCGCCAGTCCGCTATTTTCAATCGCATCAGCGGCATCCCGTACCCTTCCCCGGTAAACGTTCATCCGGTTGACGGCTTCGTGACCAAACTCGGGCCGTCGGGGACGAACTTGGTTTACTCAACCTATCTGGGCGGCGACTGGGTAGATGTGGGCGTCGGCATTGCGGTGGATGCGAGCCGCAGCGCCTATGTGGCGGGCTACACCGAATCCACAAATTTTCCCACCGCGAACGTCAGCGGCGGGTTTACGAATTACGCTGGTGCCCGGGATGTTTTCGTAACCAAATTCAGTCCGGAAGGAACGAACCTTGTTTATTCGATGTATCTTGGCGGCAAGGGGCAGGACGAGGGCAATGATGTTGCCGCGGACCTGGCGGGCCGGGCGTTTGTGACCGGGGTCACCGCCTCGGAGAATTTCCCCGTAACCACCAACGCACTCCAACCGGCCTTGGCCGGTGGCAAGGATGCTTTCGTGACGGTCGTGGGTGTGAACGGCACCAATCTGGATCTCTCGACCTATCTGGGCGGGGCCGGGGACAATGCCGGTTACCGCCTTGCCCTCGACGCCGCCGCCAACATCTATCTGACGGGCACGACGAAAGAAGACACCGGCTTTCCGGCCACGCCGGGTGGGTGGCATCCCGGTGGAGTTTATCGGAGCGGCAACGGGGGGGCGGATTGGGCGCCGTCGAGTTCCGGACTGCAAAGTCTCGTCGTCTATGCGCTGGCGGTGGATCCGACCGCGCCTACCCGCGTTTATTCGGGAACTTCCCGTGGGCTGGCTTGGAGCACGGATGGCGGGACAACTTGGGGAACGGTAACCTCAGTCCCCACCTCGACAAATGGTGGGATCGCCGCCGCCATCGCCGTTGGGTCGGTTCTCTGTCTGGCAATTGACCCGATCGGATCGACCAATGTTTACGCCGGCACCGGGCAGGGACTGTTCAAGCACATCGACGCAGGTACCAACACCTACTGGACGAATACCAGTCCGGGACTGCTGAGCACGCGGGCGCTGGCCGTTGATCCGGTCACTCCGGCCATCCTCTACGCCGGGAACGATCTGGGAGTTTTCCGCACGACGAACGCGGCGGGTAATTGGAGCTCCGTCAACAATGGTCTGGGCAACATTTTTGTGCGGGCTTTGGCGGTGGACCCCGTGACGCCGACGACGGTTTATGCTGCAACCGCAGGCGGGGTTTATCGAACGACCACCAGCGGCGCTGTGTGGCACGGATTCAACCTTGGCCTTCAGAATCTTGCCACGCTGGCCCTGGCCATTGATCCCGTCAATCCGGCTACGGTTTACGTCGGCACGGAGGACGGCGTCTTCAAGAGTGTTGACGCCGGTACCAATTGGAGCGCGATCAACGCCGGGCTCACGATGACGAACAAGTCCACGCGCGTCTTCGCCCTGGCCATTGATCCGCTTACGCCTGCGATCCTGTACGCCGGGACCACCAACGGTTTGTTCAAGAGCGTGGACGGAGGGACGAATTGGAATTCGCTGACCACCGATTTGCCCGGGTTACCGGTCCTCGCCGTGCAGCCCAATATTCAGTCGCCGAATACGGTTTACGCGGGTACCAGCGGCACCAGTGTCTTTGGCCGGGAGGACGCCTTCCTCACCAAACTGGGCGTCAACCCATTCTCCGTCACCCTGGGCGGTGGGCTCAAAGATGAAGGTTGGGATGTGACCGTGGATGCGATCGGCCAGGTTCATCTCGTCGGTTCGACCACCTCAAAAGATTTTCCGACCACCAACACGGCCGGATTTTTGAGCGCCACGAACGCGGGGGAGAGTGACGTTTTTGTGGCGGAACTCGGGAACGACGGCAACACGCTGAATTACTCGGCGTATTTCGGGGGCGGCCTGGCGGACCAGGGATTTGGCATTGCCGTGGACAGCGTGGGCAACGTTTACATCGTGGGTGAGACCTCCTCGCTCGATTTTCCGACCCGCGCGGCCTTGCAAGGGAACTATCGCGGGTCGAAGGATGGCTTCCTCGCCCGGATCAACAACCCTGGGTTCCAGCCGGTGATCGATATCCAATCGGTTGGCGAGGAGGTGCGGCTGTCGTGGTCGGTCCTGGCGTCCGATTACAAGCTTCAATCCAGCACAAACCTGCTGGTCACCAACGGTTGGGTCAACGTGGCGGTCGCCCCCGTGCCGACCAACCTGCTCCTGACGGTTTCGCAGCCGGCTACCAACCGCGCCCAGTTCTTCCGCCTTGCCAACCCGTGACGCCTTCGGGATGTCCGGCGCTTTGCCCTCCATGCGCCCGCGAAGTTCGACCCGGGACCGCGAATTTGAAGTTGGCGCACGCGGGAAAATCTGCTTGGCTATCTCCATGACAAGTTTGTGGAAGCAATTGATTTTGACCGTGACCCTGGTCGCGGCGATGGCCGGCGTGACCGCCTCGGCGCAAACCCGCATTGCCACGGTGGACCTGAGCAAGGTGTTTACCGACTATTGGAAGACCAAACAGGCCACGCTGGCACTGGAAGAACGCAAGGCGGATTTGATCAAGGAATTGGAGGGGTTCAACGAGGAAAAGAAGAAACTGCTCGAGCAATACCAGAAGCTCAATGCCGAGGCCAACGACCAGGCGGTGTCAACGGAGGAACGCGAGAAGCGCAAGAAGGCCACCGAAGCCAAGCTGAAGGAACTGAAGGAAAGCGATGAAACCATCAAGCAGTTCACCGCGCGGTCGGATACCGATCTCAAAAGCCAGTTCCAGCGCATGCGGAACAACGTGCTGAATGAGATCAAGGAAACCGTGAATGCCAAAGCCAAGGCCGAAAAATACAGCCTGGTGATCGACACGGCCGCCGAAACCATCAATGGCACCCGGGTCTTTCTTTACACCAACGGTGAAAATGATCTGACCGATAAAGTTTTGGAACAACTCAATGCCGCGGCGCCACCGGAACTCCTCAAGCCGAAAGACACCAAGGAAAAGGAGAAGGAGAAATAGTAATCCGGCCTTCCCCGGGCTCGGTGGCCGGGATTAATCCCGTTCGTTCACCGGCGGCGAAATCCCAGAAAGACCCCGACCGCCGCCCCGCCCGCCGAGGGCAGATAGCCCGTTATAAATTGTCTGAAGGCGCCGGCCTCGCCCCGCAGCCATGCCAGGCTGTGCCGGAGGTGGCCCTCCACCGTTGCCCAGTCCACCTCAAACCAGCCAAACTTCCGGCCAAGGAAGACCAGCACAAACGCCGCCCCCGAGAACAACAATGTCCACTTGAGGAAGCGGCGAAGCGTCCAGCCCAGTAAGAATCCGCCAAGATAACTCGCCCCAAAACGGAAGGTGGCGGGCGCCGCGGACTCCCCCGATTGCGTTCGGGCGGTGGGCATACCGGTCGGCGTCGAATTTGAAAACTGCGCCCCGCTGGCTGGGGCCGGGGTGGAAGGGCTGCGCGCGGAAGTGCGCTCTTTGATCCAGATCCCGCCTCCGAGCAGCATGAGCGCCACGGCGATCCAGACGGTTTTCGCCTGCCACAGTGGCCGTTCGCTGCCCTTGGTCGTTACCCCGGCTTCGGTCTCCGCTCGAAGTTTGGTGGACATTAACTTGAAAAACTGGCGGCCCGCGGCGGGACGTTCAGACGTTTTCGGCTTCCCCTGGAGTTTCCTTGGCGACCACTGACGGGCGGTTGCTCCATTTCCAGCCCAGGATGTTGGGATCATCCTCGCCATGTTCCGCAATGTATTGCTTGTGGTCCAGAAGCGCATCGCGAATCGCCTGCCGGGCATAGGCTGCGCGCGACCCGAGCTGGGGTAGTTGGTCAATCACGTCCTGCGCCAGGTGGAAACGATCCAGGCCATTGAGCACACACCGGTCGAATGGAGTCGTGGTGATGCCCTCTCCCTGGTAGCCGCGGACATGGAGGTTGCGGTGGTTGGTGCGACGATGTGTAAGGCGATGGATGACCCAGGGATAACCATGGAACGCAAACAGGACCGGTTTGTCCTTGGTGAACAGCATGTCGAAATCGTGATCGCTCAACCCCTGCGGGTGTTCGCCCGGGGATTGAAGCTTCAAGAGGTTCACCACGTTGATGACGCGCACCTTCAGCTCGGGCAGGTGGCGCCGCAGGAGGTCCACGGCGGCGAGGGTTTCCAGCGTGGGCACATCACCACATCCGGCCATTACCACATCCGGCTCTCCGCCGCGGTCGTTGCTCGCCCAGTCCCAGATGCCGATGCCGGCGGAGCAATGCTTGATGGCCTGATCGATCAGGAGCCACTGCGGGGACGTTTGTCGGTCGGCGATGATGACATTGATACAATTCCGGCTGCGCAGGCATTGATCGGTGACCGCCAGCAGACAGTTGGCATCCGGGGGCAGAAAGACGCGAACGACCTCCGCCGGCTGGTTGAGCACGTGGTCGATAAAACCCGGGTCCTGGTGCGCAAACCCATGGGTCCCTGGCCGCCACACATGGGAGGTCAGCAGGTAATTCAGGGCGGCCACCGGACGCCGCCACGGAATGCGCGTGCAGGCTTTCAACCATTTGGCGTGCTGATTGAACATCGAGTCAATGATGTGGATGAACGCTTCGGAGCTGGCGAGGAAACCATGGCGGCCCGTCAGGAGATAGCCTTCGAGCCAGCCCTGGCACTGATGCTGACTCAACATTTCCATCACGCGGCCATCGGGCGCCAGCCGGTCATCATGATCGAAGTGTTCGGCCAGCCAGGTGCGGGGTGTGACGTCGAGGACGTCCTGCCATCGGCACGCGTTGTTTTCGTCGGGGCTGAACAGGCGGAAGTTTTTGTTTTCCAGGTTTAGCTTCATGACGTCACCAAGAAATTTGCCCATCACCCGCGTGCTCTCCCGTTCGGCGCCCCCGGGCCGCCGGATATCGACGGCGTACTGGCGGAAATCCGGCAGGCGCAGGTTGCGCTGGCGAAAGCCGCCGTTGGCGTGCGGATTGGCACTCATGCGGCGTTCGCCTGCCGGCGCCAGGCCCGCCAGTTCGCGTTTGAAGCTGCCGTCCGCGTCAAAGAGCTCCTCGGGCCGGTAACTCCGCAGCCATTTCTCAAGGAGCTTCACGTGATCGGATTTTTCAAACACGTCTTCGATGGGGGACTGATGCGCCCGCCACGTATCCTCGGTTCGCTGGCCGTTCAAGTCTTTCGGACCGGTCCAGCCTTTCGGGGAGCGCAGGATGATCATGGGCCAGCGCGCGCGGTGCGCGTTCCCGGTCTGGCGCGCATCCATCTGGCTGCGGCGAATGTCGTTCAGCGCCCGGTCCAGCGTGAAAGCCATGAGCCGGTGCATTTCCTCGCGCCGGTGACCCTCGACAAAGTATGGGGTGTAACCGTAACCGCGGAACAGCTGGACCATTTCTTCATGGCTGAGGCGGGCCAGGATGCTGGGGCTGCTCGTTTTGAAACCGTTCAAATGCAGGATGGGGAGCACCGCGCCGTCCGTGGCCGGGTTGAGGAATTTGTTTGCGTGCCAGCTGGTGGCGAGCGGGCCGGTCTCCGCCTCGCCATCACCGACGACCGCGGCCACGATCAGGTCCGGATTGTCAAAGGCGGCACCGAAGGCGTGACTGAGCGTGTAGCCGAGTTCGCTGCCTTCATGAAAGGCGCCCGGGGTTTCCGGCGCGACGTGGCTGGGAATTCCGCCCGGGAAGGAAAATTGCCTGAAGAGCTTGCGCATCCCTTCTTCGTCTGGCGAGATGTTCGGGTAAATTTCGCTGTAGGTCCCCTCCAGCCACGTATTGGCCACGATCCCCGGCCCGCCGTGTCCCGGGCCCGCGACGTAAATGATGTTCAATTCGCCCTCCCGGATGATGCGATTGAGATGAACGTAGATGAAATTAAGCCCCGGCGTCGTGCCCCAGTGGCCAAGGAGTCGCCGTTTTACATGCTCCTTCTTGAGCGGTTCTTTGAGCAGCGGGTTGTCCTGGAGATAAATCTGGCCCACGGACAGGTAATTGGCCGCGCGCCACCAGGCGTCCATTTTCCGGAGCAGATCGTTGCTGACCGTCGTTTTGAATTCCGTCTCGAATTCGCTCATAGTTGGATCGCTATTTGCGCTTTGGCTCAACTGTCCGGCTTCCGGCCCGGGCGGAATGGCCGCCGATGAATCCCGTGACGCGCGGTCGTGAGCCGGCCAGATTTACTTCGCGGCCGCAATCTGCCTTGCCGCCGTCGGGCGCGCAACTCTCTCCGCCTGCAGTTCGCCTGCCACCTTCGGCCGGTCGGCAGGCCAGGCAACGCCGCCGGGGGACCACTCGGGCGGCGCCGGGATCGGCCGGCATGCCACGGCGACCCGGACTGGCTGCGGTCGGGTTCCTATTAGTCCCGGACCGGACCGGCCGCGGTGACTTCCGGGGCGGTGCCCGACTCGAATTTTTTGAAATTGTCGATGAACAGACCGGCGAGCTTCCGGGCCGTCGCGGCAAAAGCAGCCTTGTCGATCCATGTGTGCTCCGGGACCAGGATGTTGGCCGGGACGTGCGGCACCTGCGTCACCACTTGAAATCCGAAGGTGGGATCGGGCTGCGTTTTCGCATTGGCGAGGGTGCCGGCGTGGATTGCGTCGAGGATGGCGCGCGTGAATTTGAGTTTGATGCGCGCCCCGATGCCATGGCTGCCGCCGCTCCAGCCCGTGTTGAGCAGCCAGACGTTGACCTTGTGTTTCTTCATCTTTTCCGCGAGCAGCTCCGCGTATTTCGCCGGATGCCAGACGAGGAACGGCGCACCAAAGCAGGCGCTGAAGGTCGCTGAAGGTTCGGTCACCCCCATCTCCGTGCCCGCGACTTTGGCGGTGTAGCCGGAGATGAAATGATACATGGCCTGTTCCGGGGACAGCCGGGCGACCGGCGGCAGCACCCCAAATGCATCGCAGGTGAGAAAGACGATGTCGGTCGGATGCCCGGCGACACACGGGACTTTGGCGTTCTTGATGAACTCGATGGGGTACGCGCCGCGCGTGTTTTGGGTGATGCTGGTGTCGTGAAAGTCAACCTGATGCCCTTCATCGTCGAACACCACGTTCTCGAGCACGCTGCCAAACCGGAGCGCATGGAAGATGTCCGGCTCGTTTTCCGGGGTGAGATCAATCGCCTTCGCGTAACAGCCGCCTTCAATATTGAAGATGCCGTCATCGCCCCATACGTGTTCGTCATCGCCGATCAGTCGTCGTTTCGGATCGGCCGAGAGCGTCGTCTTGCCCGTGCCAGAAAGCCCGAAGAGCACGGACGAATGGGCATGCTGCGCATCCGCCGTGGCGGAGCAGTGCATCGAGAGCAAGCCGGCCTTGGGCATGAGGTAATTCATGATGGTGAAGACGCCCTTTTTCATCTCGCCGGCGTATTCGGTGCCCAGGATGACCATTTGACGTTCCTCGAAGGAGAGGTCGATTGAGGTTTTCGACGTCATCCCGGTGGTCAGCCGGTTGGCGGGAAACCGGCCGGCGTTGAAAATCACATAATCCGGTTCCCCGAACATCCCCAGTTCTTCCCGGGTCGGGCGGATGAGCATGGTGTGCATGAACAGCGCGTGATAGGGCCGCGAACAGATGATGCGGATTTTCAGCCGGTGTTGGGGATGCCAGCCGGCAAAGGCATCCACCACATACAGCCGCGCGCAGGTGTTGAGGTAATCAATGGCGCGCTCCCGGTTGATGCGGAAGCCCTGCTCCTCCATGGGGAAATTCACCGCCCCCCACCACACGTCTTTTTCGGAGGCCGGGTGTTTGACAATGCGTTTGTCCCGGGGGGAGCGACCGGTCTTGGCGCCGGAATAAGCCACGAGGGCGCCGGACTCGGCGATGGAAGAGCCGGCGTCGTGGCGGATGGCTTCCTCGTAGAGCTGGGCAGGGGAGAGGTTGCGCGGCACGTTCTCGACCGTGATGCCGTAGGGTTTAAGATCGATCTGATGGAGGTTGATGGGGTTCATAGTATGTCAATCAATGCGATCAGGCTAGCCCGGCGCGAATCCAGTTGACCCCGCGTTGCTTGTTAATTTCCGGATGCTTTTTGCCATCGGGGGACCGGCGGCCGTTCGCCGGTGGCCGACGGGTCAATGGGGGATGGCCCGGGCTCATCCGCCGCACAAGGCCAAGGCCAGGATCTGCGCGGAGAGGATGCGCAAAAGGGTGGTCAACGGATACACGGTGGCGTAGGCCAGGGTCGGCGCATCCGACCGGCTGATGTTGTTGGCGAACGCCAGCGCGGGCGGGTCGGTCATGCTCCCGGACAGCAATCCACTCAAGGTCATGAAATTCAGCTGCCAGACTTTGCGGCCGAAGATGCCGGCGGCGAGCAGGGGCAGGACCGTAACGCCGAGGCCGGCCAGCAGCCATACCAGGCCGGAATGGCTGAACGCGGTGGCAAAGAACTTTGCGCCCGCCGACAGGCCTACGCTCGCGAAGAACAGTGCGATGCCAAACTCGCGGAACGCGAGATTGGAGTTCACGGGCATGTGAAAAACCATGCGCCCAATCCGGCCCATCCGGCTGAGGAGGATGGCGACGATCAGGGGGCCGCCGGCCAGGCCGAGGCGTACGGGCTGCGGCAGGCCGGGAAAGGTGATGGGCAGCGTGCCGAGCACGATGCCGAGGGCGATACCGATGAACAAGGGGATGAAATGGGTCACGTTCATCTCCTTGACGGAATTACCCAGCGCCGCCGCCGCCTTGTCCAGATTCTCGGCGTCGCCGACGATCTGGAGCAGGTCGCCAAATTGCAGCCGCAGGTCGGGCACGGCGGTCATTTCGAGGTCGGCGCGGGTGATGCGGGTGACGGCCACCCCGTAGAGTTGATCCAGACCCAGCTGCGCCACGGTCTGACCGAGAACGTCCTTGTTCGTCACCACGACGCGGCGATACGTGACCGGCCCGGGCGCCTGGCGCAAGTCTTCGTCGCTGGCCCGCCCGACGACGAGTTGAAACTGGTCGAGCGCCCGGCGCGTGCCGACGGCCAGCAAGGTGTCATTGGTTTGCACCCGGGTCAGGCCGGTGGCCGCATGCACCTCGGATTCGTTGGCCCGGCGGATTCGTGAAACGACCACCTTGCCGTCGGCGCGGCCGGGGATGGCGTCAAGGGCGAGGCCGTGCAGGTTGGCGTTTTCCACGACCAGCGTGCGTCGCTCAATGGGCTCGCCGACCTTTTGCTGGGCGGCCTTGAATTCGGCCGCTTCCCGGGCGGGATCGATGCGAAAGAGTTTCTTCAGCACCAGCAGCGAAGTGATGATCCCGACGATGGCCATCGGATAGGTCACGGCGTACGCCAGGGCGGGCAGGGTCAGGCGTTCGGGGGCGACATTGGGCAGGGTGCTCAAAGCCTGGGTGGCGGCGCCGAGGGAAGGCGTGTTGGTGGTCGCGCCGGAAAACAGGCCGAGCACGGCGGCGTAGTCCAGCCCGAGCAGCCAGCCCATGATCGCGGCCAGCGATGCGCCGGATACCACAATGGCGGCCGCGAGCAGGTTCAGGCGCAAACCTTGGGCGCGGAGGGCGGCGAAAAAGCCGGGGCCGAGTTGCAATCCCATCGTGAACACAAACAGGATGAGGCCGAACTCCTTCACGAATTCGAGCGTCTCGTGATTCACCGGTTTGCCAAAATGCCCGACCACGATCCCGGCAAACAGCACCCCGGAAGTGCCCAGGCCAATGCCGCGCACTTTGAGGTTGCCAAAGGCCATCCCGGCCACACAGACCAGGGAGAGGACCATCACCGCATGCGCCACCGCGTTCGTGCTGTGCAGGGTGCTGAGCCAGTTCATCATTGGTGGTGGGTAGTTCGCCTCCCGCGCCCCGTTCCCGTCCAGCCTGGTTGCCGACCTTGGCTGGCCAGCCCCAACGCAGATCGAAGAATCTTTCCCACGCCACGAGGATAGGCAGAGTGGCGGCCCATGGCGAGAATTTGCTCTATGCCATCGCTCACCTTCCCGTTTGGCTGCCGATCCGCCCGCTGGATTTTCACCGGCCCCGCACCGCCCGGGACGGCGGCGGTCAAGGCGTCGATGACGTCCTGCGCCGCCCGGATGAACTGGGCCGCCAGTGCCGGATCCAGCGGGGATACCTGGGCCTGGACTTTGCAAGGGGTCGTGGTCTGAATCGGACCCCGTCAGGATCAACACAACCGAACCGCCTTCGTTGTCGGTTACGTTCTGGGGGAAGGCCATGGGGCGCAGGTTGACTGCGGGCGCGTGCCGACATGTCGGGACAATTTCCTTGACTCTCCCGTGGGTACAATTGTATAAGCAAAGCACTTGCTCTGCGGTCGCATCACAACTAGCGCGCCAGCGGGATTGCAAATCCATACCAAAGCCATAGGAGGAAAAATGAAATCAGGCGCGGCGACCCGTCATGCGGCAAAACAAGTTGGTGGTTTACCGCCGCGGCTGATATGGCTGGCATTAACCGCCGCCGCGACGACCAGCCACGCCGCCGCCCTCGCCCACTGGACTTTCAATGAAACGAGCGGCACCGTGGCTCATGACAGTGTCGGCGCCTTCAATGGCAATCTCTCTCCCAGTGGTTCGGCTTTCGTGGCCGGCGGTATTTCCGGGAACGCCATCAGTCTGGACCGCGCCGCGAATGGTTTTGTCACCATGGGCAACGTCCTGAATTTTACGAGCCAGCCCTTCTCCGTCGTCGCCTGGTTGAAAACCGCGCCCGGCTATTCCCTCAGCGACTCCGCGATCGTCAGCAAGCACGCCGCGAACTACCAGAATGGCTTCTGGCTGATGGCGAACACGGCGGGTGGCGGCGGGCAAACCGGCCGGGCCATTTTTGGCGAAGGGGCGGTTTGGGCCTCCGTGACCTCCACCTCGGCGGTGAACGACGGCAACTGGCATCAGATTGTGGCGACCTTCAATCCCAATGTGAGCCTGAATATTTATGTGGATGGCGCGCCGTCCGAGGCCAGCTTTCCCGCCAGTTCGTCACTGTTTGCGAACAATGTTGCCTTCCTGATCGGCGGGGTGAACAACGGCGCTCCCGTCGGTCGGATGACCGGATTGATTGACGAAGTCCAAATCTACAGCCACGTGCTTTCCGCAAACGAAGTGGGTTTCCTTTACCAAAACCCGAACCAAGTTGTTCCCGAACCGGGAGTCGCGGCGCTCATCGGCATGGGCGTCTTTGCCACACTCGTTTCTCGCGTGGGTCGACCAAAGCGCCGTATCACAGAAATAAACAGTGGTCAGACCGGTTAAGCCTACTTGGAGAGCTTACGGCAGGGTTTCCCAATTGCCGCTTCTGTTTGCCGTTTAAAGTTGAGTTCGTTCAATTCCGGCTCGGGGTTTTTGGATCAAAACCATGGGCGGCATTCTCATCCCGACCGGGCATTGTGATTGACAGTCTCTTTGCTCGCGGCAATCTACGGCTCTTACAGGAACCGATATTGAAGGATTACCCATGACGATCTGGCAGCGTATCAAGACAAGGCTTGGACTTTACGAGCGACGTTTCATTCATGATCCCCTTCGTGATGTGCCCGAATTGGGTGGAGTTATTACTGATGATCTGCAACAGAGAAATGGCTCCGACGCGCGCAACTGCCAAGCGGTGGCTGATGCTTTGGTTTTTGCTGTTCAGTATGCGGTTGGGGGTGCCGTGGAAGGTGATATAGCCGAGTTTGGCTGTATGACTGGCCGAACTGCTACAGTCTTGTCTGCTGCGATTGCGTCTTTTCGGTCGGAGAAGCGTCTGCACTTATTCGATAGCTTCGAGGGACTGCCTGAAACGAACAACGAGACGGATGGCGCTGCTTTTCACGTCCGCGACGGCACCTGGCGTCCCGGTACGTGTAAGGGGATATCGCCCCAGGCTCTCCGCGAGCGCTGTCGGAAATTTCTTAAACCTGAGCAGGTCCTAATTTACGAAGGCTGGTTCTCGGCGACGATCAGCAAGTTTCCCAACGGCACGCGATTGGCGTTACTCCACGTGGATTGTGACCTTTATCAATCAACCAAGGATGTGCTGGATTACGTGTTTAGTCACAAAATGGTCTCCGAGGGTGCAATAATCCTTTTTGATGACTGGAACTGCAACCGTGCTTCAAATGAATTCGGGGAGAGAAAAGCCTGGGACGAGACGGTCAGCAAGTACCGTGTTTCTTGCAGTGATCTCGGCTCTTATGGTTGGGCTTCGCATAAATTCGTAGTTCACAGCTACGCGGTTTCTTAGAGCCTGTCATGCATCTTGGCTGAGGGGTTAAAATGATGTAAGTATTTTTCGC
>CAZIJO010000024.1:0-39811 GCA_964539515.1 uncultured Bifidobacterium sp.
TGACGGCGCGCACGGAGTGACGCGCCCTACCTTGAGGTTCATGGGGAGGGCGAGCTTGAATTCTGACCCACTTCCCTTCGTCCCCAGCTGGCCGTTCGATGCGGCGGAGGCGAAGCGGCGTCAGGCTGCGTCCGATCCGGTTATCCAGCGCAGGGTGGAACTTGCGCCCGGGATCCGCCTGGAGCTGATGCGCGTTCCCGCCGGCGAGTTTCTCATGGGCAGCCGGGATGGCGCAGCGGATGAACAACCCGTTTCCCCGGTGCGCATCGAACGCCCATTTTGGATGGCCAGTGGTGAAATCAACAATGCCCAGTTCGCCTGCTTCAATCCCGCCCACGACAGCCGCGTGGAGGATAAGAACACCTACCAGTTTGGCATCCACGGCTACCCGGCCAATGAAGCCGCGCAGCCCGTCGTCCGTGTGTCGTGGGAGGAAGCGATGGCGTTTTGTCGCTGGCTCAGCGCGCGCACCGGTCAGCGGTTCACGCTGCCGACCGAGGCGCAGTGGGAATGGGCCTGTCGCGCCGGGGCGGCCACCCGGTTTAACTTTGGTCCGTGCGACACGGATTTTTCCGGCCACGCCAACTTCGCTGACGCCAAACTCCGCGAGTTTGCGAGCGACCCGTACACCGTGGACAAACCGCTCGCCGACGCGACGCCCTATGACGATTGGATTCCGAAGGACGCCCGGTTCAACGACGGCGCGCTCATTGCCGTGGCGCCGGGACGCTACGCGCCGAACGCGTGGGGCCTGCATGACCTGCACGGCAACGTCGCCGAATGGACGCGCTCGAGCTACGCGGCTTATCCGTGGGCGGCGGATGGGCGGGACGACGAGAACCGGGCCGGGCGCAAAGTGGTGCGTGGCGGTTCGTGGCGCGATGTGCCGGCCCGGGGAACGGCGAGCTTCCGTTTGAGCTACGAGCCGTGGCAGCGGGTTTACAATGTCGGTTTCCGGGTGGTGTGTGAAGGCGAATTGAAAGCCAGCGACGCCACCGTCCGCGCGTCCGGAAAGGGTGAACCCCCGATAATCTCAGCGCGATGAGCATGCGTGAACGAGTGAAACAATGGCTGGTTGACCGAGCCACCCGACTGGCCTTTCGCCCCTGCTTGCTTGGGAGCGGGCAAGCGCCGGGCCTTGGCTCGCGCGATGACTCGCAGCGCCGTAGCCGCCGACGTGAGGAGGCGGATCCGGCAGTAAACCAGCAGAGTCCGCCTCGTTACCTCGGCGGCTACGAGGTGATGGTTCGCGAGCCGGGCGTCGCTTCGCGCGGGAGCGGGGCATCGGGCCGCTTCCTCAGTCGGCACCTAACCGCTTTGCTTTCGGTTTCCGCGCTCGCCGTCAACACCCTGGCTGCTGCCGGGAATGTGGCGCGCGAGTCCAGTGGCAATACCGACGGATTGCTGACGTGGCGGTTGGGCGACCTGGCAGCGGATGAAACGGCGCGGGAAGTGGTATTATTCGCGTTCGGGAAGAACGCGGCGGCGGTCACCAGTTTGTTGGCGCAGGCCCGGGAACAGTTCGCGCCGATGCCGGAAGCAACCCACAGCCCCGCCGGAACAACGGAAGGTACGGTTTGGATAAAGAATGAAGCCACGGATTTTGCCCTGCACGGTCCGGGCTGTTTCTTCTGGGAAGGCGGACGGCAGAGCCTCGCCAGCGAACGCGGCGGACAATTGAGCCGCTTTGGGTATTACCTGCACTACGACGACCAACGGGCCGGCACGCCAATCGCCGGCGCTCCCGCGGCGGAAAATTTGGTCGTGATTGAGCCACTGCGAGCGGTGGGCAAGGGCGAAGCGACGGGTGTGGTCGAAACAAGTGATGGCCGGCTGCGGTTACGGCTCCGCGCCGTCATGGGCAAGGGCGCGGTGGCGGCGGTCGAGTTCGTGGTAGTGAACCGCAGCCGTGCGCCGCTCGGCAACGTGCGGCTCACCGCCTATGCGAACCTCGAAGCCGCGCACGATCATGAGAACGATTACAGCGTCCTCGATGCGCGGTCGGGCGCGTTGCTCACCATGGATACTGCGACGGACACGTGCGTCGCGATGGCGGGTCTGGGCCGGCCGGTTTCCGGTCACAGCGGGCACTGGCATTCGGAAGCGCCGCTGCGGGTTGCCGCGGGAATTCCGCTCGGCGACTGGCAGCCGTTCGCGAGCATCCCGGCCGAGGTGCACAAAAAGTTGAGCCAGGTCAAACCACCCCCAGGCCTTTTTGCCGAACATGCACCGGCGCCACCGGTGGCTCCGACCGAGCCCGTGACCCGGACGCTCAGCGCCGCCGAAGCGGACACCGCGTTGCGCCATGACTGGATGTTTCAAGCGGACAACCAACCACTGGCCCGGCGCGCGGCGATGGAGCTGCGCTGGGCCCGCGAACTCGCCGCACGACTGGCGCGGCAACCGCGGGCGCCGGAACTGGCCGGCGAACTGGGCGCGTTGGCGGAACTCGAACGGAAGCTCGCCGCGTTGCCAGCGGCCGGCGATTTGACCGCGAACCGTGATCCCGCCCGCGAGCTTTACTTTGCTCTTCGCGAAGTGAAGCGGCGCATCCAGTTCAAGAATCCGGTGGTGGACTTCACGCAACTCCTGCTGGTGGACAATCCCTATCCGGCGGGCCGCGAGTGGCAGCATCAGGTGCGGCATCGCAACGGCATGATGGCGGTGCCCGGCGGGCGGTTGCTTGTGCTCGACGGCCTGCATCCCGGCGGCACCGTCCGCAAGCTTGCCCCCGATCAGCCGGCGAGTTTCTGGCGACCGGACCTTTCCTTCGATGCGCGGCGCGTGCTTTTCTGCATGAAACGGCACAATGAAACGGCCTTTCACCTCTACGAGATCAACCTGGATGGCACCGGCCAGCGTCAGATCACGGACGGACCGTATGACGATCTCGACCCCATTTATCTGCCGGATGGCCGGCTGATGTTCAGCAGCACGCGCGGCAACACGTTCATCCGGTGTATGCCGTACACCTATTCCTACATCCTCGCGCGGTGCGATGCCGACGGGCGCAACCTCTATCTCCTCAGCGCCGAGAGCGAACCGGAGTGGCTGCCCACGTTGCTCAACGACGGCCGGGTGATCTTCTCGCGGTGGGATTACATCGACAAGGCGCTGTGGCGCATCCAGAGCCTTTGGACCGCGCGCCAGGACGGCACTCAGGTGGAAACGTTCTGGGGCAACCAAAGCGTCTGGCCCGATCACCTCGCCGAAGCCCGACCCATCCCCGGCAGCGACCGCGTCATGTTCACCGGCGTCGCGCATCACGACTGGTTCGCCGGCGCCATTGGCATTCTCGATCCGAGCCAGGGTCGCAACTTCCCGCATGGCTTGACGAAAGTCACCGCCGATGTCGCCTGGCCTGAGTGTGGCACACCGCCGCAAGATCCCATCGAAGCCACGGATTACCACACCGCCGGCAAATTCGACGCCTACCAGACCCCTTACCCGCTTTCGGAGGAGGATTTTCTCGTGTCCGCCCGGCGCGACGGGAAGTTCCGTCTCTACCTGATGGATGTGCATGGCAACCGCGAGTTGATTTACGAAGGCGCGCACCACATCTGGCACGCGATGCCGGTCAAACCACGCGTCGCGCCGCCCCGGCACAGCGATCTGGTGACCTGGCCGGGCACGGGCCCGGACCGCCGGCCCGCCGAGCCGGGCGTTTTCTACAGCGCGAACGTGACGCAAGGGGTGCCCGATCTGCCGCCCGAAAAAGTGAAGTTCCTCCGCGTGCTCCAGATGGACCACAAAACCTACTCGCTGTGGGGCCGTGACGCCCGGTTCTCCGGCCCCGCGGTCTCGCCGTTGCAGGACGACGGCGTCAAACGCATTCTCGGCACGGTGCCGGTCGAGGCGGACGGCTCGGTTTACTTCAAAGCGCCGCCCGGCGTGGTGCTTTACTTCCAGCTGCTCGACGAACACCAACGCGCGCTGCACACAATGCGATCCTCGACCGGGCTCCTGCCCGGCGAACGCCGGAGCTGCGTCGGCTGCCACGAGCAACACACCACCGCGCCGGTGAACACGACGGGGCTGGCGCTGCGGCAGTCGCCGCGCGAACTGACGCCGCCGCCATGGGGCACGGCCAGCGTGGGCTACGAGCGGCTCGTGCAACCGGTGCTGGATCGTTACTGCCTCAAATGCCACGCCGGCGAGGGCGAGGGCCAGGTGAAGCCCAATCTCGCGCTCCGCCGCGGCAATGGCGTTTTCCCGGAGCCCTATCTCACGCTGATCGGCCCCATCGGTTTCGGCCTCAACAACAAGCCGCAGCCGCGGGGCATCGCCGGCGCGTTGATGTGCGAAAACTATGAGCAAAGCGATCCCGCCAGCTACGCCACCCTGCGCCCGATGCAGCACCTCGCTTACACCAGTCCGCTGATTGACCTGTGCCGCAGCGGGAAGCATTACGATGTGAAACTGGCGCCGGACGACTTGCTGGCCCTCATCGGCTGGGTGGATGCGAATTGTCCGTATCGCGGCGACGAGGAAATCCGCGCCCTGCCCGATCCGCAGTTTGCGGGCATTGAAAACCTGCCCGTCCGCCCGCGGACGCGCACGGCGCCGGTGGTTTTAAGGCCATGAGGAAAAGAGACGATGACAGTGCAACGAAAAAGTCCCCAGCTTGAAGGCACAATCCCAAAGGGATTGCATCGTCCAGCCCAGGGTTGCGAGGAACGAGCTACCCTGGGTGTGCGACCAGAAGCAATCCCAACCCCAAGGGGGTTGCAGCCGATTGACCGATGGGGATACAACCCCGTTGGGGTTGACGCGTTTCTTCCTCGTTTACCCAGGGTAGCTCGTTCCTCGCAACCCTGGGCTGAATGATGGAATCCCGTTGGGATTCGACTCCGGAAGTTCCCCATAGCATTCGGACTGGCCGTGGTGCTCGTCACACAACTCCACGCCGCCCTCCAACCCACCCAAGCCTCCAAGCCCAACGTGATCCAGTTTCCGGCCCAAGCGGCGAGGTTTGTCCGCTTCGTCATTCTTGAATCTGCCGGCGGGCAGCCGTGCCTGGATGAGCTGGAAGTTTACGGTGGGGACGCGGCCCGAAATCTGGCGTTGGCAGACCAGGGCGCGAAGGCGACCGCTTCGTCGTGCCTGCCGGGATATTCGATTCATCAGGTCGCGCATTTGAACGACGGCCGCTACGGCAACGAGCACAGTTGGATCGCCGCCGGCACGAGCAGCGAGTGGGCGCAAATCGAATTGCCGCAGGCGAGCCAGGTGCGCCGCGTCGTTTTCTCCCGCGATCGCGAAGGCCGCTTCCAGGACCGGCTGCCCGAGGCGTTTGAAGTCCGCCTTTCACTCGACGGCCAGCAATGGCAAACCGTCTATCAGGCAGGCAGCAGTCTGGTGTTGTCCCCGTCCGCGACCTGGGAGGAGCGCCTGCGTTACGCGTTGCTCTGCGAACAGGAGACGTGGTCCGCGGTGGACCCGGCCGACCCCGTGATCCGCGTGCTCAAGCAATTTGAGGCGATGATCGAACGGTTTGCCGCGCGGGGACTGGACGTCGCCGCCGAACGGGTGGAGCTGGCGAAATGGCGGCAGCCTTCTGCGCGATCACCCGAGACGGACAGCAGCGCAGCATCCGAAGCCGCCTATCTCGAAGTTCGCCTCGCCAAGCGCCGGCTGTTCCTGCGGGATCCCGACCTCGCGCCGCTGGCGCGCGTGTTGTTCGTCCAACGTCATCCCTACGAACCCTCCCACAATTACAGCGACATCCTGGATGCGCAATGGCGGCCCGGCGGCGGCGTTGGCGTGCTGGAGATTCCGCGTCGCTCCGGGCGCTTCGAGCCGGGGGCGGCGAAAGTGACCTCATTGGTAAATGCGCCCGCCGGGGTGACCCGCGACGCGATGGCGAGTTTCGACGCGCGGCAGATTTTCTTCGCCCGCCGGGACGCGCCCGACGGCTATTTCCATTTGTTCCGCGTGAATGCCGATGGGTCGGACTTGCGCCAGCTGACGGACGGCCCGTTTCACGATTATTATCCGTGTCCGCTGCCCGACGGCGGGCTGGCCTTCATTTCCACGCGGTGCAAGGCGCGGTTCCTGTGCTGGCGGCCGCAGGCGTTTGTGTTGTTCCGCATGGACGCCGACGGCAGCCATCCCTGGCCGCTCTCCTACGCGAATCTCAGCGAGTGGGGACCGTCGGTGATGCGCGACGGCCGCATCATCTGGACGCGCTCGGAGTATCTCGACAAGGGCGCGGACTTCGGCCACACCCTGTGGGCGATCCGCCCCGACGGCACGCATCCCGAATTGATCTTTGGCAACAACACCCGCAACTGTTACCTGAATGCGCGGGAGGTGCCAGGGACGACCGAGTTATGCGCGACGCTCATTTCGCACGGCGGCGATCTCAACGGGCCCATCGCGCTGATTGACCCGGAGCGGGGGCGATTCAATCCCGAAGCCATTACCAACCTCACGCCCGACGTGCCGCCGCGGTATCACATGGATTGGGCGCGGCAGCAATGTTTCCGGGATCCCGTGCCGATCGCGCGCGATTATTTCCTCGTCAGCCATGCCCCACGAAAGCATTTCGGCCTCTATGTGATTGACCGCTGGGGCAACCGCGAGTTGCTGCACCTGGATCCGACCATCAGCAGCATGTGCCCGTCGCCGTTGCAGGCCGTGACCGCGCCCCCGGTGCTCGCCTCGATTCAACCGGAACAACAGCCGTCCGCCATGGGTGAGTTCATCGTGACCGACGTTTACGCCGGGCTCGAAGCCGCGGTGCCGCGCGGGTCCATCAAATACCTGCGCGTCTGCCAGGAAGTGCGGGCGGACCTGGAGCAGTTGCCGAATGGCGCCTACCGGAACGACCACCCGCCGTTCGAGGATTTCTACGCCTCACCGACGCATCTCGTGCGGGGACCGAACGGCTGGCCGACTTACGTGGCGAAGGCCGCGCTCGGCACGGTGCCGGTGGAGGCGGATGGCTCGGTGCGCTTCACGGCGCCCGCCGGCAAGGTGCTTTACTTTCAGGCGCTGGACGAAGATCTGAACGAGGTCCAGCGCATGCGCAGCGTGGTGCAACTGCAGCCCGGCGAAAAGCGAAGCTGCATCGGCTGCCACGAACCGCGGACCGGCGCGGCCGCGGCGAAGCAAACGCTCGCGATGCGCCAGCCGCCGCGAACGATTGAGCCCCCCGCGTGGGGGGCGGGGCCGTTTGCGTACGAGCAAGTCGTCCAGCCCGTCTGGGATGCCCGGTGCGTCCGCTGCCACGACGCGAACGACAAACAAAAGCTCGACCTGAGCGGCACGTGCGGCGAAGACCGCGTGCCCGCCTCGTATCGCACGCTGATCACGCAGGGATGGGTGCATTACTTCGACATGGCCTGGTCGCGGGAACATACCAAGGCGGAGCCGCGGACCTTCGGCACGTTGCGGAGCAAGTTGTGGCCGGTGTTGGATCGCGGGCATTACGACGTGCAATTGACCCGGGACGAGATGCATCGGGTCAAGTGCTGGATCGATCTCAACTGTCCATTGTGGCCGGACTATATGCAGCGCCAACACCGACCCGGCCCGAAGCTGGCCGCCCAACAACCCTGAGGCATAAAACCCATTACGAAACGCGAAAGTGAAATCGCATTTGGAAACCAAACTTATGAAATGCAATCGAATCCTCCCGAACGCGGCCCTGATGCTCGGCGCGGCGTTTGTTACCAGCCTCGCAACCCAGGCGGCCACCCCCTCCGCGCAGAAGGCATCCTATCTTTCCCCGACCGCCCTCGCGGTGACGAGCGATGGCCGGACGCTATTCATCGCCAACGCCACGGCAAACCAGGTGGCAGTCTTCGACACCGGCAGCGGCAAAATCGCCCAAACGATAAAAGTGCCGGAAGCGCCGTCGGGCCTAGCGCTCGCGACGGACGGCCAAACCCTGTACGTCACCTGTGCTGCGCCGGAGAGCACGGTTTGCATCGTGGACACCGCCAAAGGCCGGGTGACCCACCGCCTGCGCGCGGGTTACCAGGCGCAATCGCCGGCGCTCAGTCCCGACGGCCGAACGCTGTACGTCTGCAACCGTTTCAACAATGATGTGAGCGTCTTCGATCTCGCGACGAAAAAGGAAGTCCGGCGGATCGCCGTGCCCCGCGAGCCGTTTTCCGCCGCCGTCACGCCGGACGGCAAACATCTCCTGGTCGCCAATCACCTCCACGCCGGCCGGTCGGATGTGGACGTCGTCGCCGCAAGCGTGAGCGTCATTGATCTCGCCGCGGGAAAAGTGGTCAAGGAACTACTCCTCCCCAACGGCAGCACGTTGTTGCGGGAACTCCGCATCGCACCGGATGGGCGCTACGCCGTGGTGGCGCACACGCTGGCGCGCTATCATCTGCCCACGACGCAAATCGAGCGCGGCTGGATCAACAGCAATGCCGGCAGCATCATTGACCTGGCCGAACTGAAGCTGCTCAACACTGTCCTGTTCGACAACATCGATTCCGGGGCGGCGATTCCGTGGGCGGTCGGGTGGACGCCGGACAGCCGGCAACTCCTCGTCACCCATGCCGGCACGCATGAGTTGAGCGTGGTCGATTTTCCAGCGCTCCTGGCCAAGCTGGCCAAAATGCCCGCCACGCTCGACCCCGGCAAACCGGTGGATTACACCGCCGCGTCGCGCACGGCGGCCGATGTGCCAAACGACCTTTCGTTCCTGGTGGGTGTGCGGCAGCGGGTCAAATTGCCGGGCAACGGGCCCCGCGCGCTGGCCGTGGCCGGCAGCCGCGCCTGGGTCGCAAACTATTTCTCCGACACGCTGAATATTTTGAACCTCGCCGCCAACCCGTTGCGGGCGGAGTCCATTCCGCTTGGCCCCGCGCCGCAAATGACCACCGTCCGGCAGGGCGAACTCTATTTCAATGACGCCACGCTTTGTTTCCAAGGCTGGCAGGCGTGTTCGAGCTGTCACTCGCACGATGCCCGCGTGGATGGCTTGAACTGGGATTTGCTCAACGATGGCATTGGCAATCCGAAGAACGGCAAGAGCCTGCTGCTGGCGCATGCCACCCCACCCTCCATGTCCCTCGGCGTCCGTTCCAATGCCACCGCCGCGGTGCGCGCCGGCATTCGTTACAGCCTGTTCACGGTCCAACCCCCGGAGGTCGCCGATGCCCTGGATGATTACCTCAGTTCCCTCAAACCGATGCCCAGCCCGCTGCTGGTCAAAGGCAAACTGTCCCCGGCGGCGAAACGCGGGCGGAAGTTGTTCCTGGACGACAAGGTGGGGTGCGCGGAATGTCACTCGGGGGCCGCGCTGACCAATTTGAAGTCCTACGATGTCGGCACCAAGGGCAAATTCGATCAGCCGGCCGATCGTTATGACACCCCGACCCTGGTCGAGGTCTGGCGCACCGCCCCGTACCTGCATGACGGCCGCGCCCGCACGATGCAAGAGGTCCTCACGACCTTCCAGCACGATGACGAGCACGGCATGACGCGGCACCTGACCCCCAGGCAGATCGATGACCTTTCCGAGTTTGTGTTGTCCCAATGAAAACCGCACTGACAGTAAGGACGAACCTATGACGGAGATGATTCCTGGTTTGAAGGCAACGGGGCCGAGCATGGAACGGGAACACCGCCCGGAGTTGCGCCGGTGCCGAGTCCAACGCAGCGGCTTGCAGGAACTTCATCTCACCCTGCTACCCCAACCGGGTGAAACGGCGGCCATGATGTTGGAACGGTTGGCCACCGTGCTCCAGACCCATCAGGCCACTGTGGTCCGGCACGAGGTGTTTGGGACCCTTGCCGCCCAGCAAGATTTCGCCAACGCGTTGCCGCGGATATTTCGGGATCAAACCTGGCCGGTGATCTGGGTGGAAGGTTCGCCTTGTGACCACGGGGCCATTGCCGGCATGCACGTACTGGCCGTCGCGAATGCGCGGGTGGAGTCCTTGACCGTGGCGGGCCGGGTGGTCGGACGCATCTTTGATGACGGGCACGCGCGCCACTGCTTGCTGGGTGATATCCGCCCCACGGATCTTTCCGCTCCGCGGGCTCAACAGGCAATGCAGGTCTTTGAGAACATCGCCGCCGCCTTGAACCACGCCGGCATGGCCATGCCGAACGTCGCGCGCACCTGGCTGTTCATGGACGACATCCTGGCGTGGTATGGACCGCTGAACCAAGTGCGCCGGGAGTTTTTCGAACGCCACCATCTGTTTGATCACACCGTACCCGCCAGCACCGGGGTGGGCGTGAAGAATCCCGCCGGGGCGGCAATGGTCGCGGGCGCCTGGGCCGTGCAACCGACCAACGGCTCCCTGTTCGTCGGCGAAATGGGGTCTCCGCTGCAATGCCCCGCACCCGCCTATGGCAGTTGCTTCAGCCGGGCCGTGGAAATCGTGACCCCCGGCTGGCGGCGGATCTTCATCTCCGGCACCGCGAGCATCGCGCCCAAAGGCCAGAGCGTTTGCGCCGGCGACATGGACGGACAGATCGATCTGACGATGCAGGTGGTGCGGGCCATCCTCGTCTCCCGCGAGATGGATTATGCCGACGTCACCCGCGCCACCGCCTATTTGCGAAACCCGGCGGACGCGCCGATGTTTAACCGTTGGTGTCACAAGCTCGGCCTGGTGAACTGGCCGCTGGTTACGACGCAAGCCGTGGTTTGTCGCGACGAATTGTTGTTTGAAATCGAATTGGACGCCATGGCGCCGGTTGGCCGGGTGAGTCATGCCGGCGGAATGACGACCATCACAACCTAGGAATTCTTCATTATGCAATACCGCCCCCTTGGAAATTCCGGCATCAACGCTTCCGTCATTGGCCTTGGCACCTGGGTGCTTGGCGGCGGCCAGGTTTGGGGGCCGGACCCGGACAACAACGAATCCATCCGCACCATCCACGCCGCCCTCGACGCCGGCATCAATCTCATCGACACCGCGCCCGCATACGGCTGGGGCCGCAGCGAGGAGATTGTCGGCCAGGCCATCAAGGGCCGGCGGGACCAAGTCATTCTCGCGACCAAGTGCGGGCTCTGGACCGATGACGACCGCGGCTCGTTCTTTACCGAGCTCGACGGTTGCGTCATGCGCCGCAGCCTGCGGCCGGACACGATCGCGATTGAAATCGAGCGCAGCCTCAAGCGCCTCGGCGTGGATTGCATTGACCTTTACCAGACCCACTGGCCCTCGGTGCCGCCGGATTTCACGCCAATTGCCGACACGATGGCGGCTTTGCTGAAGCTGAAGCAACAGGGGAAAATCCGCGCCCTCGGCGTCAGCAACGTGTCGCTCGACGAGTTGAAGGCGAACATCCAATCGGGCGGCATCGTGAGCGACCAGTTCCGTTATTCGATGCTCCATCGCGATCCGGAGTCGGACATCCTGCCGTATTGCGCACAGCACAACATCGCCACGCTCACCTATATGTCGCTGGAACAGGGACTCCTGACCGGCAAGGTGGGCATGGACCGTGTGTTCGGCAAAGATGAGTTCCGCAGCAACGAGGCGTGGAGTCCGTGGTTTGTGCCGGCGAACCGCCGCCGCGTGCTCGACCTGCTCGCGACGTGGCAACCGCTCACGGACAAATACCGCTGCCCCCTGTCGCAACTCGTGCTCGCCTGGACCGCGGCGCAGCCCGGCGTGTCCCACGTCCTCGTCGGCGGCCGCACCCTGGCGCAAGCCACGGAGAACGCGAAGGCGGGCGCGTTGAAACTGGAAGCGGCGGACCTGGCGCGCATTCGGAAGGATGTGATGGCGCTGGGGGAACCGGTGAAAGCGTAACGGAGGGCGCCACGAAGCGGGGATAATTTTCTCATGAGCATTCGATGGAATTGCGAACAAGCGGAGAAAGCTGTGCCAACCCTGAAACCCTTACGGCTGATCCAAAACCCTAGGCCGATATGACCACACAACGCAAAGTCGAGTTTCTGATGTTGCCATTTCAGTCCTATAGCGTGCTTTCCCTGCTCGGTCTTCTCGCGGGCAGATCGATATACGGTCACGCTGACGACAGATTGCTGATCCTGTTTCTTTCGTGGAGTTCCATCATTGCTTCTTTCATGTGGCTTCTCGGTGCCGCGGTTCAGGCGCATTTTGGATTTCGTCAGAGAGCGTGCGTGAACGCCGTTCTCGCCATCTTAGCGGTCTTTGCGGCGGCGCACTTAATGCCGTATTTAGCGAGGACCTAACACTATGGCCCTACCGACAGGCATGAACCCAAAGCAAAATTCTCTCGGTTTGGCCCTAACCATGGCTTTCATGGCCCTCACCGCCACCGCCACCGCGCTCCCCCCAAACCTCGCCCGCTCCGCCAAGGCCACGGCGACTTCCGAATTCAGCGGGCAATACCTCGCCCAGTTCGCGGTGGACGGCAAAATCCCGGAGGCCGGTTCGCAAGAGGACCTTGGCCAGGCCTGGTGCGTGCCCGCGTTTGTGGGACCGTTGCTTTTTCCAAACTTTGAAACCGAGTCGCGGCCAATCCCAAAGGGATTGCGGCCTCCAGCCCAGGGTTGCGAGGCACGAGCTACCCTGGGTAGCAAGCCGCAGGCGGTTCCAACCCCAACGGGGTTGCGACCATTCCGCGCCGTCCCTAGCCACAACCCCGTTGGGGTTGGGGTCCGTTTTCCCCCGGTTTCCCAGGGTAGCCTCGCACGCTCGGCAACCCTGGGCTTAGGGACGGAATCCCTTTGGGATTCAAACTCCCGACAACGTGAGTCGCAGGCGGGTGTTCGATGAACGTGTTGATTGACCGACGCGAATGAATCCACTGAAAAAATCCCACAGGTTGGCCGTCGCCACTGTCACGGTGTTGTTTGCCGGCACCGCCGCCTCATTCACAGATCGGGCCTTAGGCGAGGACATCGTTGAGTCGCCGGGACTGACCGCGCAACTGCACGCGGGGCAGCTGGGCTTCGATGAGTTGCTGGTCGTGCGCCGGCGCGAACTCAACCCCAGTCACGTTTACACCTACCACGTGGAAGGCTTCGGCGCGGGCGGCGGGCTTTATCTCGCCTCGGTGCGCAACCCCGGGGCACTGAAGGAACTGGTCGCCTCACCGCAGGGACAGGTGCTGGATTGCGACGTTTCGTTTGACGGCCGCGAAATCCTGTTCAGCTGGCGACGCCAGCAGGGCGAGGGTTACCAGGTGTTTGTCATCAACGCCGATGGCACGAATCTGCGCCAGCTCACCGACGGCCCGCACCACAACTACAACGCCTGCTGGCTGCCGGATGGCGGGATCGCGTTTCTGAGCACCCGTTCGGCGCGGTTTGCGTATTGCTGGATTTCGCCGGTCGGCGTGTTGTATCGCATGGACCGCGAGGGCGGGGAGGTCACGCGGCTTTCCGCGAACATCGTGAACGATTTTACGCCGAGCGTGCTGGACGACGGCCGCGTGATTTATTCCCGATGGGAGTACGTGGACAAGCCCGCGATTCCGATCCAGAGCCTCTGGACGATTCACCCGGACGGCACGGGGCTCGCCGGCTTCTACGGCAACCGCGTGCTGAGCCCGGCCACGTTCATGGAGGCGCGTTCGATTCCCGGCACGGGCAAAGTGCTGTGCCTGCTCACCAGTCACAACGGCCCGTGCCGGGGCGCGATCGGCATTGTGGACATCACCCAGGGCAACAACGCGCCGGCCAGCATCCGCAACCTGACGCCGGAGGTGGACATCGGCCAGACGGAAAAAGGCGACGGCAACCACATCCGCGGTCCGTACGAAAACCCCTTCCCGCTCGATGACCAGCTGTTCCTGGTCTCGAAACGTGGCACGGTGCTGGTGCGCAGTTACGACGGTGCAGAGGTGGCAAAGGCGCTTTTGCCCGGCGACGGCCTCGGTTTCTACAACCCGCAACCGCTTCGCGCGCGAACGAAACCGCCGGTTTTGTCGAGTACCCTGGCCGCCGCCTCATTTGCAGCGACGGAAGCGGCCACTCTCCGTAACGGCGGCTCGGCAGAGCGCCGCCAACTTCCCGCTGTGAACGAAAGATTGCGGCGCTCTACCGAGTCGCCGCTACGGCACCCAAATCCGGCAACTCGGACCGACGGCGAGGAGGATGACGCCCCGGTCAAATGGGCCACCGTTGTGCTCCAGGACGTGTATCGCGGCCTCGAACCCATCGTGAAACGCGGCGAAGTGAAGGAGATTTGCGTCGTCGAAGAAATGCGCAAGGTGGTCCGCACGGATGTTAAAAACCGCGCATTCGGCTTCCAGTTCCCGGTCATCTCTTGCGGGGCGACGTATGCCGCCAAGAAAGTCTGGGGCTACGCATCCGTCGCGGCGGACGGTTCCGCTTGTTTCAAAGTCCCTGCCGGGCGCCCGATTTATTTCCTGGCGCTGGATGCCGCGGGCCGGGCCGTGCAGCGGATGCGGACTTTCACGCATCTCATGCCCGGCGAAACGCAGGGCTGCATCGGCTGCCACGAATCGCGCCAGCAAGTGGCCGCCGCGCAGGTGGCGGCACCGCGCGTACCGGAAACCTTGCGGCCGCCGGAGTGGAACCAGGATCTGTCGAATCAGAATGGACGCCATGAACCCCGGAAAGACGATATGGCCCTGGGTGCGAGTGATGCGCGGCAGCGTCCTGGAGTGCGCCAGCCCTCTGGCGCCTTCGACAACCCACGACTTCCAAAGCGCCAGCGGGCTGGCGCACTCCAAGACCTGTCGGCGGCAGGAGAGATTCCCTGTGAACCAGCGGGTTTTGATTACGCGCGCATCGTTCAACCGGTGCTGGACGCCCATTGTGTGAAGTGTCACAGCGGGGCGACGCCGCCTGGGAAGGTGGATCTTTGTGGCGACACGACGGATTTCTTCAACGTGAGCTATGAAGTGCTCGCCCGGGGTCGCAAGCGCGCCGGCGAAGCCGAGTGGGACAGCCCGTACGTGAATTGGATTCCAACCTACAACGGCATGGAGCAAAACATTCTGGAAGTCACCCCCAAAGCCTGGGGTTCGCCGCGCAGCAAGCTCGCCGAGGTGCTCTTGAGCGGGCATCCGGATACGAACGGCACCCCGCGGCTGACGATGGCGGCGCGGGAAATCCGCCGCGTGCTGGCGTGGATCGACTTGAACGTGCCTTACTACGGCACGAGCGAAACCACCCACCCGGAAACGCGTGGCTGTCGGCAGCTTATGCCGGCGGAGTTGGAAAAAACGCTGACCGACGTGGCGAAGCGCCGTTGCAGCGAATGTCATGCAGACGGCAAGTTCCCGCGCCAGTTCTGGACGCGCATCGTGAATCCGCAAATGAACAGCTTCCTGCTCGCGCCACTGGCGAAGGAAGCCGGCGGCAGCGGTGTCTGTGGCCGGGCCATTTTCCCGTCCGCAGCTGATCCGGATTACCAGGCCATCCTCCGCACTTTCGACCCGGTGCTCGCGCAACTGAATGACCATCCGCGCACGGACATGGCAGGCGCGAAGCCGGCCGTGGTGGATCGGTCGTGTTTGGGAAGCTTGTATTGAAAATGAAGAAGAAAACCGCGACGAAAACTCCGCGCCTTGAATTAGCCGGCGAAGCTTTTTGGACTGCGGTGGCAGAGCGCAGCGGCGACACCGCTTTGCGATTGTCCCAGGAGTTTCCAAAGCGGCGTGGCGCTGCGCTTCCCGCCGCAGTCCAAAATGTAATTTGGGGTGCGGCGACTTGTCGCCGCTTTCTCCGCTTGGCCGACCGGTCGGCATTCGGGTTAAGCGAAAGCCCATCGGTCGGAACGCCAACGGCGTTCGATCTCTCAGCCCAGGGTTGGCGCGAGGCACGAGAGCCTACCCTGGGTCAGTCGCGAACGATTCCTTCAACCCTGAAGGGGTTGCACAGGGCCGGGAATGGACCGAGGCTTCAACCCTTTCAGGGTTGGGAAATGTTTGCCTGTGCCCCCAGGGTAGCGCCTTTGGCGCAACCCTGGGCTGAAAGCTGGAACGCCTTCGGCGTACATACCACATTCGACGGCGACATGTCGCCTAGGGAAAGCGGTGACAAGCTACCGCACTCCAAAACTTCACGGCGAAGTCCGCTTTTGCTGCTTCTGGTCGCCTTGGTTTTTTGGCTGCCATCGGCTTTCGCTCAATCTCCAGGCCAACCCGCACCACGTACTGCCAACGATGTCCGCTCAGTTCGCCTCGCCGTGCAAGACCTCGTGGCGACCTTCGACGATCGTTACCCACACGGCAGGCAGTTCCTCGCCAGCCTTCAAAATCACCAAGATCGCCTCCAAGGCGCCATTCGCGATAACGCGCCCGACGACGAGCGGCAAGCACTTCAGGAGCAACTCGAATTGCGGGGCCGCGAAGCCCTCGTTGCCAACCCGCTCATCAGCGATCATCCCATACTCTTCATCGTCCGCCAGCAGTACCGCCCCGACCATCACAACACCGCCACCTTATTCCCCAGCGCGGCGCACGAATACAACGACGGCACGTTTACGCCCGGCGGCGCGCTCAAGGTCATCGACTTCGCCAAAGGCGGCGAAGTGCGCACCTTGCTGGAACTGCCCCAGGGCGTGGTGCGGGATCCGGAAGTTTATTTCGACGGCCGCAAAGTGGTGTTTTCGATGCGGACGAACACCGCCGACAGCTACCACATCTACGAGATCAACATCAACGGGACCGGTCTGCGCCAGCTCACCTTCGCGCCCGACGTGGATGATCTTGATCCGCTTTACCTGCCGGACGACAGCATTGCCTTTTCTTCCACCCGGGAGCCGAAGTACTGCGCCTGCAACCGTCACATCATGGCGAATCTGTTCCGCATGGATGCCGACGGGGCGAACATCCATCAGATCGGCAAGAGCACGCTGTTTGAAGGTCACGGCACGCTCATGCCGGATGGCCGCATCCTTTATGATCGCTGGGAATATGTGGACCGCAATTTCGGCGATGCCCAGGCGCTTTGGACGGTCAATCCGGACGGCACGAGCCACGCCGTTTATTGGGGCAACAACACCGCGTCGCCCGGCGCGGTCATTGATGCCCGGATCATTCCCGGCACCGACCAGGCCATCTGCGTATTTGGCTCGTGCCATGATCGGCCGTGGGGCGCGCTGGCCATCATTGATCGCGGTTTGGGCCTGGACGGCGCGCAACCGGTGATCCGCACCTGGCCCGCCGAGGCGACCAACCTCGTCAAACAATCCGGGTGGCAGATCTTTGACGCCTTCACCCAGGTCAAGCTGAAGTACGAGGATCCGTATCCGCTCAGCGACAAGTATTTTCTTGCAGCGCGCAGGACCGGCGAAGGCGAGCAAATGGGGATTTATCTGCTCGATGGGTTCGGGAACGAGATGCTGCTCCACACCGAGAAGCCGGGGTGCTTTGACCCCATGCCGCTGGGGCAACGCCCGCGGCCGCCGATCATTCCCACGCGGCGTGATTTCGCGAACCATCCCGGCACCTTCTACGTGCAGGATGTTTATCAAGGCACGCACATGGCCGGGGTGAAACGCGGTGCCGTCAAATGGCTGCGCGTAGTGGAGTCGCCCGAGAAACGCTTCTGGACCCGGCCGGGCTGGAATGGCCAGGGCTTCGAAGGTCCGGCCATGAACTGGACGGATTTCGGCAACAAGCGGATTCTCGGCACCGTGCCGGTGGAGGCGGACGGCTCCGCCAATGTGGAAGTGCCGTCCGACCGGTTCGTTTTTTTCCAACTCCTCGACGAGCACGGCCTGATGGTGCAATCCATGCGCAGCGGGACGATGGTGCAATCCGGCGAGCGCGCAAGCTGCATCGGCTGCCATGACGAGCGGCGCACGACTCCGGTTCCGGCAGCGGCCGGCGTCACGCAAGCACTCCGGCGCCGGCCCAGTTCGCTCGATGGCTGGCAGGGTGCGTCTCGCGAGTTTGGTTTCCTGGCGGAAGTGCAACCGGTGTTCAACCGGCACTGCGTCCGCTGCCACGATTATGGCCAGGCCGCCGGTCAGAAGTTGAATCTCGCGCCCGATCGCGACCTGGTTTTTAACACCGCTTACAATGAACTCTGGCGCAAGAAATTCATCAAGGTTGTCGGGGCGGGTCCGCCCGAGACACAGGCCGCCTACTCCTGGGGTTCGCACGCCAGCCAGCTGGTGGCGACATTGCGCAACAACCCCCGCTGTCGGGGCGACCTCACCGCTCCGGAATTCGAGCGCATCGTGACATGGATCGATCTCAACGCGCCCTACTACCCGACCTTCGCCAGCGCGTATCCCGACAACCTCGCCGGCCGTTCGCCGCTGGACGACAAACAACTGGCGCGCCTGGAAGAACTCACTGGCGTTCCGCTCCGCAAGCTCGCGGACCACGGGAACAACCGCGGCCCGCAGGTCAGCTTTGACCGGCCGGAAGTGAGTCCTTGTCTGAACCAACTCAGTGAAAAGTCCGGCCCGAAGTACCAGGAAGCGCTGGCGTTGATCCGTGCCGGCCAGGAAATGCTCGCCGAACGGCCCGAAGCGGACATGCCCGGCTTCCAGGCCAGCGAACGCGACCAGTGGCGCGACCAGAAATATCAGGCCCGGATGCAAACCGAAGCGCGCAACCGGGCGGCCATTCGTCAAGGCGCGAAGCTTTACGAGCAGAACGCAGGGCCATGAACCGTCTAAGCGAAACGACAAAACCCACAACCTGATCATGAACACATCACGACTCCCATTGGTGGGGCTCGGCCTGTTGTTGGCGAGCCTCAGAGCTTTCGCCGCTCCGACGGCCGACGACGAGCGGGCGTGGCAACAATTGCTCGAAAGGGAGTGGCTGCTGGAAGCCCAGCTGCATGCCGAGGCGCAGCACGCTGCCAACCTCTCGACCCGCGACGACGCGGCCGGAGGCTGCGATGGGGTCACGAATGGCAAATGGGGCTTCCACACCGCACAAGAAGCGAACCCCTGGTGGCAGGTGGACCTCGGAAAAGTGCATCCGCTCTCCCAGGTGCGTTTGTGGAATCGCGCGGACACCGATGACGTGGCCACCCGGGCGGCGAATTTCAAGGTTTTGCTGTCGGACGACGCCAAGGACTGGCGGGAAGTTTATCAGCACAACGGCCGGGTTTTCTACGGTTACCGGATGCCGGATCGTTCGCCGCTGGTCGTGCGGTTAACCAATGCGGAGGCCCGCTACGTCCGCATTCAACTTCCGGACACGACGTTTCTCCATCTCGACGAAGTGGAAGTCATCGGCCAGCCGGGCGGGAATCTGGCGCTGCACCAGCCCGCGGATCAAAGCAGTCTCAGCCAGTGGTCGGCATTCAAGGCCCGGCGCGCCGGGAGCGCGGCGGAGGAACTTTCGATCCCATGGCTGCTTGAGCGCGGCGAGAAACTGAGGGCCGAATTGAACCGCGCCGGGGTGAACACGACCGGCTTTGAACAAGCACTGTCCGCCGGCGCGACGGAAGCAAAACGATTCACCGACCAAACTCCCGCCGGGACGCGTCGTGCGCTGTATTTCAACTTGCGCTCCACCCTGCGCCAAATGGCGCTGGCAAGTCCGTTGCTCGACTTCGACGCGGTCCTGTTCACCAAACGCGTTCCCGGCAGTTACAGCCACATGTCGGACCAATATTACGGTTGGTGGTCGCGGCCCGGGGGCGGCCTTTACATTCTGCGGGGACTGAAAAGCAGCACGCCCACCAAGGAGTGCCTGACCGACGCGGCGTTCAAAGAGCCCGGAAGTTTTTTGCGGCCCGGGTTGTCGTTCGACGGCACCAAAGTCGTGTTTGCCTGGTGCAAACATTATCCGGAGCTGGCGAAGGAAAAAGACAAGTTGAACAAGGCGAACGTGCCCGAGGATGCCTTCTACCACATTTTCGAAATGAACCTCGACGGGTCCGGCCTGCGCCAGCTCACCCACGGCAAATACGATGACTTCGATGCGCGCTACCTGCCGGACGGGCGGTTGGTCTTTCTTTCGACCCGGCGGGGGCAGGCGATCCAGGTCGGCAAACCGAGCGCGTCGGCCACCGTGGCCAAAAACGATCTGCCGGACTGTTACGTGCGCTGTGGCGGGGACGCGAGCCGGCCCGTGGCAGTTTACACGCTGCACACCATGAACGCCGACGGGGGCGATCTTACGCCCATTTCGCCGTTTGAAATGTTCGAGTGGGAGCCCAGCGTCGCGCACGACGGCACGATCATGTATTCGCGCTGGGATTATGTGGACCGCGACAACATGCCGTACATGAGCCTGTGGGGAATCAATCCGGACGGGGTCAACGCGCGGCTCATCTATGGCAACTACACGAAGGCGCCGCACTGCACCTTCGAGCCGCGGGCGATACCCGGTTCGGACAAAATCATCTTTACCGCCTCGGGTCACCATTCGCAGACCATGGGCAGCCTGGTCCTGCTCGACCCGGCGGTCGGCACCGAAGGCGAAGCGCCCATCACGCGGCTGACGCCGGAGACGCCCTTCCCGGAAATCGAAGGCTGGCCGCGGGCGTTCTACGCCAACCCGTGGCCGTTGTCCGAACGCACCCACCTCGTCGCCTGGGGCGTGGAGGACGAGATGCGCGAAGGCCGGCAGCGGCCAACCAACAGCATGGGCATATTCCTGTTCAATGCCGACAGCGGACTCGAACTGCTCTACCGGGATCCGGAAATCTCCTCGATGTACCCCATCCCGCTCAAGGCGCAGCCCCGCCCGCCGGTGCTGGCCAGCAATGTCAAATGGGACGGCCCGCAGGAGGGTCGTTTCCTCGTGGCGGATGTGACACGCGGATTAAAGACCGTGCAGCGCGGCGAGGTGAAGGCGCTCCGCCTCGTGGCGTTGCCAGCCAAGACGCAGCCGTGGATGAACCAACCGCCGCTGGGCCTGACGCGCGATGATCCCGGCAAAGCGGTGCTGGGCACCGTTCCGGTGGAAGCGGATGGCTCGGCGCACTTCCGCGCGCCGTCCAGCGTGGCGTTGTTCTTCCAGGCCCTCGACGCCCAGGGCCGCGCCGTGCAAACCATGCGCAGCGCCACCCATGTTCAGCCGGGCCAGACCTTGAGCTGCACCGGCTGCCATGAATCGCGGTACAACTCACCGCCGCCCGCCCAAGTGCCGCTTGCCGCGTTGCGGGAACCCTCGAAGATCACCCCGGGCCCGGAAGGCTCTTGGCCCTTGCGCTTTGACCGCCTGATCCAACCGTTGCTGGATGCGCAGTGCGTCCATTGCCATAACCCAAAAAGCGAGGACGCACTCGCCGCGAAATATGATCTGACGCCCGACCGGGCTTACGATGCGCTCACCCGTTACGGCAAACCCAGTCTGCTCGACCAGGTGCTGGCCGCCTATCGCGAAGGCGTTTCGACCGAGGGGAAGCACGCCGCCCAAAACAGCGCCCTCCTCGCCTTCTTGAGCCAGCCGGACGGCCACGCGGGAGTGAAACTTGACCGCAACAGTCTCGACCGCCTGGTCACCTGGATGGATACCTATGCCCAACGCGCCGGGGCCTTCAGTCCCGAGCAGGAGCAGGAGCTGGAACGGTTGCGCCGGGCTTGGGCGGATATGTTTGTCGAAACAACGCCGCGGCAGACTGCGGCAAGGAGCACGGAATGAAAATTACGACCAGCGACGGCGGCATGATAATGGAGAAATCGCGAACCGCCCGAGGGCTGTTCCCTCTCCCCCGCCGAGGCGGAGAGGGTCAGGGTGAGGATTTCCCGAACCAAAGTGCGCGCCTTGAACCCGAGAACTACGGGATGCCTCCTCTCCCGGCCGGCGGCCACCCTCTCCTCCATTCGGAATGGAGGAGAGGGACGGGGAGAGGAGGCGCGGCGGTTCATGGGGAGGGGGCACGAGTGAATTTTCCCGCGCGAATTACCAACGCAATTCCGCTCTCCCCTTCCGAAGGGGCGAGGGAGAATCGCCGTCAGTCTGTCGGCAACCGAACGCTTTGCCTCGCCTTCTGCGTCGTCAGTTTTGTGCTGTCGGCTCGGGCCGCCGAGGAAGCGCCCGCCAACGCGACCGAGCAACGACTGCAACGCCTGCTCGACGCCCCGCTCCTCTTCGTCAAGCGCCATTCCTACACCGGCATTCATATCTACGATACCTATTACAAATGGCCGCCGGGCGGCGGCGGTATTTACGTCCTGGAGAATCCAGCCGCCCCGCGCAGTGAATGGCGGATCCGCGCGGTCATTGATCCGACCACACCGGAAACGCTGGGGGTCGGGGTGTACAGCCATCCGGAACTTTCGTGGGATGCCCGGCGCCTGCTCTTTTGCTTCAAAGGCGAGCCCCAAGGCAACACCAGCATTTACGAGATTGGCCTCGACGGCAAAAAACTCCGGCGGGTGACGGACCCGGGCCCGACGTGCGGCGTTTACAAGGGGGCCCAGCACGGCCAGCACGACGTGGCGCCCGCCTATCTGCCCGACGGCCGGATTGTGTTTCTTTCCACGCGGCTGAGCGGTTTGGTTCCCTGCAACAATACGGGCGTGGCCATTCTTCACGTCATGAATGCCGACGGGACCGACATCCACCCGATCTCCGTCAATTATGTCAATGAATTCGATCCGGCCGTGCTGCCCGACGGGCGCATTATTTTCGGGCGCTGGGAGTACATTGACAAGAATGCGCTGACCATTCAGTCGCTCTGGACCTGCAATCCCGACGGAGCCCAGGAAACTGCGCTTTACGCCAACAACATGGTCCTCCCGGAAGCCATTCTGGACGCGCGGCCGGTGCCCAATTCGCCGTTGGTTGTCGGCACCTTGGCCAAGCATAACTCCACGCCCCGGGGTAGCATCGCGTTCCTCGACGTGCGCCTCGGCAAGAACGAGCCGAAGGCGCTCACCAATCTCGAACACCCGGACCAGCCCACCTATGATCTCGGTGATTCCTGCGAACCCTGGCCATTGAACGAAGACGTCGTCGTATTCAGCGGCCGACCGGCGGGCGCGAAACGCAATGTCCTCCAGATGTTGGACCGCGCCGGACATCGCTTCACGCTGCTTGAAGACCCGGAAATCTGCCTGCACTCGCCCATGCTCGTGAAATCCCGCCCCGTTCCGCCGGTCATTCCCCCGAGCATTGACCGCAATGCCACCGCCGGCCGGCTCCTAGTGCAGGATATTTACCAGGGCCTCACCGGGGTGAAACGCGGCGAGGTCAAATGGCTGCGGGCGATTGAAGAAACCTCACGCGTCAGTCCATCCACGATGGGCGGCAGTCCGTACAACCAGACATTCCTAGTCAGCGCCGCCCTGGCCTTTTGCACGAAAAACTTTCTCGGCGTGGTGCCGGTCACGGAGGACGGCTCGGCGTATTTCGAAGTGCCGTCGGGGCGGGCAGTCTACCTGCAAGCCCTGGATGCTGATGGGCGGCTCATTCAGAGCATGCGCTCGTTCATCCAGGCGGCGCCCGGCATGACGCGTGCCTGCGTGGGTTGTCATGAGGACAAGGCCAGCACGCCCCCGGCCGACCATCGGCTGCTGCAAGTATTGTCGCGTCCGCCGAACCGGCTGCAGCCCGAATCGTGGGGCAGCGGTCCGATGGATTATCCCAGCATGGTGCAGCCAATCCTGAACCGGCATTGCGTCAGTTGTCATGGCGGGGAGAAGGACATCGCCGCCGGGCTGGATTTGACGGGCGGCTGGACGGAGCATTTCAGCATCAGCTACGAAAACCTGGTCAGCCGCCGCGAACGACAGCTCGAGGCCACGTTGATCGCGGGAATTGACTGCATGAACGGCACGGCCCACTGGTCGTGCCAGCTTTTCCCGCCGCGCGCTCACGGCTCGGGCGCGGCGCCGCTGGCCCAACTGCTGATGCAAAATCACGGCGAGGTCAAACTCGCCCGTGCCGAGCGCGACTTGTTGATGGCCTGGATGGACAGCAACGGCCTTTATCACGGCACCTGGGACGCCACCGCAAGCGGCTGCGCGACCAAGGGCTGGAAGCCAACGCGCGAGGCACTGGTCGCGGCAATGCGGAGTGCCGATTGCATGCGCTGTCACGGCGATGCAAAGGGCAACCCGGTGCTGTTCGAGGAGGATTGGGTCAATCTGGAGCAACCCGAACTCAGCCGCATCCTGCGCGCCCCGCTGGCAGCCGGGGCCGAGGGCTTCGGGCTTGGGTTCTGTCGGGATCGGGCGGTGAACCCAAAACAGCAGCGCGTTCGCCAGCTCGTCAATGGTTACGCGCACGCGGTCCAGCCAGTGGAGGCCTTTGCCCGTCGCAAGTACACCGCCCCGGACCGCTCCGGCTCGCCGGTGGTGAGTTTCACCTCAACCCAAAACGAGCACTACCAAACCATGCTCGCGATCTTACGCGAGGGACGGCGGCTCGCCCTGGCCGAGCCGCGCGTGGACATGCCGGGCGCGAAGATCATCCCGGGCGAAAGCCGGCAGCTCATCGCCCTCGCACTGCCAGCCCACTTGCCAGCCTTGCGTGCCACCCCAACCGCGCAAGGCGTTCGGCTGTCCTGGGAACGTCGCTCCGATCTGACGGGGCTCACGTTCGAATTGCATCGCGGCCGCCAACCGGATTTCACGCCCGACGAGGCAAGCCGGTTGGTAACCCTCACCGGCTTCGACTACGTGGATCCGTCGGCGGCCGACGGCGAGCAGTATTACGCCTTAAGCTGCATCGCAAACGGTCAACGCAGTCCAGTCGTCCGTACGACCGTGGGCGTGACCAAGGAATCCCAAAGTCGGAGCCTGACCGTTCCAGACCACCAAAACCGCACCGCTGGGATCAGCGTTCCCAACGGCTCGCTGCCATGAACCGCGCCCTTCAACCACTATCGCGGGGGGCGGCCCGCCCAGGAATCCGTTCCCTTCGTTGCCCCGCCGGTTCGTTGCGGGGCGCCGGGCCCGGACTGTTGCTTGGCCTGCTTCTGGCCGCGGGTTCGGCTGACGGCGACCTGCTGAAGGAATTTCGCGATGGCCCGCTGAAGCCAGTCGAATCGATTGTGTTCGCCGCCCGCGGGGTCAACCCGACCGACGGGCACTGGTATGCGAACTTCGGCTACTATTCCCACGATCCCCAGCGCAAAGCCTACACCGAAGGCGCCAAGCTGTATCGCCTCAACCTCGAGACCCGCGAGTTGAGCCCACTGCTTGAGGATCCAAAAGGCGGGGTGCGCGATCCCCAGGTGAGTTACGACGGGAAGAAGATTCTGTTCAGCTATCGGCCCGGCGGGACCGAGCCGTACCACCTTTACGAAATCAACGCCGACGGCACCGGGCGCAAGCAGCTCACGTCCGGACCCTACGATGATTTCGAACCCGCGTACCTGCCCGATGGCGGGATCGTTTTCGTGAGCAGTCGCTGCAAACGCTGGGTCAACTGCTGGCTCACGCAGGTGGCCGTGCTGCATCGTTGCGAGGCCGACGGGTCAAATGTTCGCGCGCTCTCGAGCAATAACGAACACGACAACACGCCCTGGCCATTGGCGGACGGTCGCATCCTGTACACCCGGTGGGAGTACGTGGACCGCAGCCAGGTTCACTTCCACCACCTCTGGGCTGCCAATCCCGATGGCACGGCCCAGATGACCTGGTTTGGGAACCTGCATCCGGGCATCACGATGATCGACGCCAAACCCATCCCCGGCACGGACAAGATTGTCGCCAGCTTCAGTCCCGGCCACGGTCAGCGGGAACACGACGGGGTGGTGACCGTGGTGGACCCCAAGGGCGGTCCGGACGCGAAAGAGTTTGCCCGCAGCATCAGCAAGAGCGCGAGCTTCCGGGACCCGTGGGCGTTCAGTGAGGATTGCTTTCTCGCCGCGCGCGGCGACACGCTCGTGCTCCTGGACGGCGCAGGCCGCACCGAGGTCCTCCTGAAACTCCCCGCCACGGATCGCGCCGCCAAGCTCGAATGCCACGAGCCGCGGCCGCTTGTGTCCCGGCCCCGCGAACTCGTGATCCAACCGCGCACGAAAGCCGAGGAAGCCACCGGCCGCCTGCTCCTCGCGGATGTAAATCATGGTCGCAACATGACCGGGGTGAAGCCGGGCGAAATCAAAAAGTTGCTCGTGCTCGAAACGTTGCCGATGCCCGTGCATTACACCGGCGGCATGGAGCCCATCAGCTACGGCGGCACGTTCACGCTCGAGCGCATCCTCGGCACGGTGCCGGTGGCGCCGGACGGCTCGGCGTACTTCGAGGTGCCGGCCATGCGCAGCGTTTTCTTCGTCGCCCTCGACGCGCAGGACATGGCGGTGAAACGGATGCAAAGCTTCACCAGCGTTCAGCCCGGCGAAGTCCTGAGCTGCGTCGGCTGCCACGAACACCGTTCGCAGACGCCGCGCGCGGAGTTTCACGAAACCCTGGCCGTGCGCCAATCCCCCGCGCGCATCGAGCCCATCCCTGATGTGCCGGCGGTGTTTGATTTTCCGCGCGACGTGCAGCCGATCCTGGACACGCTCTGCGTGGATTGCCACGGTTACGAGCCGACCTCCCGCGGCGGCCCGCGCGACGGCCGGCTGATTCTGGCCGGTGACCGGGGGCCGCTCTACAGCCATAGTTATTACATGCTCACCATTGCGCGCCTGTTTGCCGATGGGCGGAACGAGCCGCGGAGCAACTATGACCCGCGGGCGCTGGGGAGTTCCGCCAGCCGGTTGCTCACGTTGCTCGATGGCACGCATTACGGCGTGCAAGCCACGCCGCACCAGAAGAAAATGCTGCGGCTCTGGATCGAATCCGCCGCGGCCTATCCCGGCACCTATGCCGCGCTCGGGTCTGGCATGATTGGCAACTACTCCGAGAACAACCAGATCAACACCGGCGCCGACTGGCCCGCCACGATTGCCGCAACCGAAGTCATCCAGCGGCGCTGCCTCGCCTGCCACGACCAGCCGAATCGCCAACTCCCGCTCAACCTCGCCGACGAGCGGGGCGTGAGCTTCTGGCAACCCCGCCTCGACGACCCGCGGCTGCTGACCAGCCGCCACATTGTCTTCAACCTGTCCCGTCCTGAGCAGTCCCTGATGCTCCTGGCGCCGCTCGCCAAAGCCGCCGGCGGTTGGGGCTTGTGCCGCGACCCGAAAAGCGGCACGACGACGAATGTTTTCGCCTCGCGAAACGAGGCGGACTACCAGGCCCTGCTTGCCATGGTTGCCGCCGGCTCGGATTTTCTGGCAGCGCACAAACGATTCGACATGCCCGGCTTCGTGCCACGCTCCGACTGGGTTCGCGAGATGCAACGCTACGGGGTGCTGCCCGCGGGGACCGGACCCGGCGACGTCAAAGATGTTTACGCGGTTGAAGCAAAGTATTGGGAGTCGCTCTGGCATCAACCGCAGCTCCCACAGCAGGCCAGCCAGTAGCGAAGACCCCACCGCCGTGCTCACAGCGGAGAAACCACCACCCAATTTATGAACCAACCAATCGTCGATCACGAATCAACCACCCTTAATCGCCGACGGTTCCTGCTTCAGGCCGGTACATCGGCCCTGTCGCTGGCCATCGCCCAGCCGGGCCGGGCTTTCAGCGCGGAAGCCGGACCGAAAATTGACATCGGGCTGATTGGCTGCGGCGGGCGCGGCCAATGGATCGCGGAACTGTTCCGCAAACACGGTGGGTACAACCTGGTGGCGGTGGCCGATTATTTTCCGGACAAGGCGGACGCGGCCGGCAACAAGTTTCAAATACCGGCGGCGCGCCGCTTCACCGGACTTTCGGGTTACCAAAGGCTGCTGGAGCAGAAGCTGGATGCGGTTGCCATCGAAAGCCCGCCCTACTTTCATCCGGAACACGCCGCCGCCGCAGTGGCAGCCGGCAAGCACGTGTACCTGGCCAAACCCGTGGCGGTGGACGTGCCCGGCTGCCTCAGCATCGAAGCCAGCGGCCGCAAAGCCACCGCAAAAAAACTTTGCTTCCTGGTGGATTTCCAGGCCCGCACCCTGCCGATTTTTCACGACGCCGCTCAGCAAATCAACCAAGGCGGACTCGGCCGGATTGTCTCGGTGGAGGCCGCTTATCAGACGGGGCCGGTCGGCACGGAAGTGGACAAGGCCCGGCGCGCCGATCCGCAGAATGCCGAATTGCGACTCCGCGCCTGGGCGACGGATCGGGTGCTCTCGGGGGACATCATCACCGAGCAGAATATTCACGCGTTGGACATGGCGTGTGGTCTTCTCGACGCCGCCCCGGTGCGCGCGTACGGCGCCGGGGGCAAGACGCGGGACTTCGTCGGGGATTGCTGGGATCACTTCTCGGTCATCTTCGATTTTCCCAACCAGGTCCTGGCCACCTTCAATTCCGTCCAGGTCGGCTTCGGCTTTGATGATATCGTGTGCCGGGTCTATGGCACGAAGGGGACGGTCGATTTGCACTACTTCAGCAAGTCGGTGATCAAGTGCAAGGAGTACAGCCAGGCGGCCGAGCCCGGCAATCTTTACACGACCGGAGCGGAGGCAAACATCGCCACCTTCCATGCCGCCATCACCAAAGGCGACCATGCGAATCCCACGGTGACACCCAGCGTGCGCAGCAATCTGACCACCATTCTCGGACGCACGGCGGCGTATCAGAACCGGGTGGTCACCTGGGAGGAAATGCTGCGGCAAGGCGAATCATTCGTCGCCGACCTGCGCGGACTCAAAACCTGATAGGGCTTGCGACTGCCACAAAACTCGCCGCCCGCGCCACGCCACGCCTCCGTGGAGGTTCCGGCAAGGTTGGAAGATCGCGCCGCGGCTCAGGAGGGAAAAAGTCCCCGCAGAAACTTCAAGTTGGCGGTGTAGCTGGCGACCAGATCGGCGTTCGGCGGCAGGCCGCCTTCGATCTGCATCCAGCCTTCGTAGCCAATGTCATTGATGGCATCGCGCACCTGCTCGAAGTTTACCGGTCCTTTGCCGAGCAGACAGCCGTTGGCCTTCATGTGAAACTCACAGATGCGCTCCTTGCCGAGTTCCCGGATCTCCTGGTAGATGTTGTAACCCCGGTCGGTCGAATTGCACACGTCGTAGTACATCTTGACGGCCGGCGAGCCGACGCGGTCCATGATGCGGAGGGTGTCGGCGGCGCTGAGCCACGATTCGAGCCCCAAAACCACCCCGGCCCGCTCGGCTTGCGGCGCGACATTTTTCAGGCGACGAACAACTTCCTCCGTGCCCGCCGGGTCGCCGATGAGGTCGCCCTTGCCGAAGAATGCAAGCAACACCACCTTGACGCCCAGCGCCGACATCACGGGAATGGAGTCCTTGACCCAGGCTTCGGTTCGGGGGTCGCTCTTGTACGGCACCCCGTTTAGTTCCCCGATGGCCAGACTGGCAATTTGGACCCCTGCCTTACTGGCCGCCTCCTTGAATTGCTGCTGAACCGCTGGCTGGCGGAGCTTCATGTCATCGGCGGCGGTGCCCAGACTTACCTGGACACCATCGAGTCCAATCTGTCGGGCGACTTCAAAACTCGCCGGATCCGCCAGTTTACCCAACGACCAGTCGCAGGCGCCGATCTTGAAACGCCGCTTCGCGGACGCCGCCCACAGCCGGGTCACCGGTGTGCCGAGGACCAGCGCGGTGGCGGCCTGGGCCGTGCGACGGAGCATCTGGCGGCGGCTGAGGGTGGGAAACAAGGGGAGGATTGCCGGTGACTCTTTCATGCGAAGCAGCCTAGCCGCTGATCGGTAAAATTTCAACGCAGGGACGCGCCGGATGGCCGGCCGGCGGCCCGGTGAGGAGCTGGAGCCGGCACCGCAGATTTGCAGCCCGCCAAATGACGCACCGGCCGTCCGGAGCCTGGCGATGCCAAAAAGCAGGCAGTTTTCTGCAAGGAGTGGGGAGACGGAGATTGCCAGCGGCCGAAGAATCTTCCCAGAGCAACAAAACGGCCATGCACCGGTACCAAAAGCTAGCCATTGCCAGTCCGGCGGATCTTTGCTTTGGCCGCTGTACGCACCCGTTGACCACGCGGCGCGGGCTGAGCATTGGCGGCGGGACCGTGTACCCGGAGTTGAACTTCACCCTGCCAACCATGTTCGTGGACGAATCCACCATGCCCGAGGTGCGCGACCAGTACCGGCAGATCATCCGCGGGGCTTTGCAGCGCGCCGTGGAACTGGAAGCTCCCGGACTCATCGTCGAATTCGAAACGCTCCCGCCCATGACCGAGCATCCGGCCTGGGGCATCGAACTCACGGACATTCTGCACGAGGCGATGGCAGCCGCGCATGCCAAATCCGGACTCAAATCCGTCCTGCGCATCACCCCCAATGACACCCGCGAGATGGTGCGACCGCCCCGCATGCGGAGCGGGCCATTGTACGAGGCGATGCTCACCACCTTTGATGGCTGCGCCGCCGCCGGCGCGGAACTGCTCAGCATCGAGTCGGTCGGGGGCAAGGAAATCCATGACGAAGCGCTCATGAACGGCGACATGCGGGCATGCATCTTTGCCCTGTGCGTGCTCGGCGTGCGGGACATGCGTTTCCTTTGGACGCAACTCGATCAGATCGCCCGGCGGCACGGCGCGCATTGTGCCGGCGACACCGCCTGTGGTTTTGGCAACACCGCGATGGTCATGGCCGAGCAGCGGATGATTCCGCGCGTCTTCGCCGCGGTGGTCCGGGCAGTCTCCGCGGTGCGCACCCTGGTCGGCTATGAGTGCGGGGCCGTCGGCCCGGGAAAGGATTGCGCCTATGAAAACCCGATCCTCAAGGCCATCACCGGATTCCCGATGGCCATGGAAGGGCGGACCGCCGCCTGCGCCCACCTGAGCGCGCTGGGCAACATTGCCGCGGCCACTTGCGACACGTGGAGCAACGAGTCCGTGCAGAACATCAAGCTGTTGGGCGGCATGGCCCCGACCTGCTGCCTGGAGCAACTCATTTACGATTGCCGGCTGATGAACCAGGCGCTGGCCGACGGCGCCGCCGCCGCGTTGCTCTACCGCAAGTGGCTGGTGGATTCGGATGCCGCCCTCGACCCGCAGGCGTTTGTCCTCAAGCCGGAGAGCGCCATTGCCCTGGCGAATGCCATCGTCCAGGCACCCACGGCCGTGGCCGCGGGCCGGGAGGCCGCCCTCACCGCGGTCCGGATGCTGCGCGCAGCCCACCAGGCCGGGCAGCTGAAAATCCACCCCCGCGAGCTGTCCTGGCTTGACCGGATCGAGAAAACCGTGGAAACCATTCCCGAAAGCGAATCCGAATTCATCAATGAAATGATGGGTCGCGTGGACACCACCAAGTTCGTGCCGGCCGATTACGATTTGTAACCCGCAGCCATTGATCACCAACCCCAACCAAAACCTATGCCCGACCTCAAACTACTTCACGATGCGATCCTGACCGGGGACGCCAAGACCGCCAAGTCCGTCACGGAACAAGCCCTCGCGGCGGGCATTGAGCCGCTCAAGCTGGTGCAGGAATACATGGTGCCGGCCATGGGCGAGGTGGGCCGGCGGTTCGAATGCAATGAATACTTCGTGCCCGAACTGCTGTTGGCGGCGCGCGCGATGAAAGGTTCGCTCGAACTCATCCGGCCGTTGCTCACCGCCAGCGGGGTCCAACCCGCCGGCCGCGTGGCGGTCGGCACCGTCAAGGGCGACCTCCACGACATCGGCAAGAACCTGGTGGCCGCCATGCTCGAAGGGGGCGGTTATGAAGTCATCGATCTGGGCGTGAACGTTTCCCCCGAGCAATTCGTCGCAGCCGTGAAGGAGAAAAATGTCCACATCATTGCGTTGTCCGCCTTGCTGACCACCACCATGCCGTCGATGCGAACCACCATTGATGCCCTCAAGCAGGCGGGGGTTCGCGACCAGGTCAAAGTGCTCATTGGCGGAGCGCCGATTACGAAACGCTACGCGGACGAGATTGGCGCCGACGGATTCGGGGACAGCGCCGCCGGCGCCGTGGCCCTGGCGAAGCAAGTGATGGGGTAGGCGGCCCGGATTGCCGTGGAGGGACAATCCCGCATGAACCCAAACCAACTCTATCAGGAACGCCTCACGCGTTACCTCACGGCTCTCCGCAACGAAAAGCCGGACAAGATACCCATCCGGCCGTTCGTGGCCGAGTTTACCGCTAAGTACGCCGGCCTGACGTGCCAGCAGGTGGCCCACGATTACAACCTGGCCTTCGAAGCCGCCGTGAAGTGCGCCCGGGACTTCGATTGGGACGCCATCGTCCCCAACATGGTTTATGTCTGGACCGGCCTCGCGCAAGCCGCGGGTTTGCGCTATTACGGCATCCCGGGCATCGGCATTCCGCATACGACGGGATTCAACTTCATTGAGCCGCCGGAAGATCAGGCGTTCATGCAGGCCGATGAATACGACGCCCTGATTGATGATCCCACGGGCTTTCTATACAATGTGTGGCTGCCGCGGGTTTCCACGGAGGTTGCGAAAATCGGGTCCCCCGCCACCTACCGCAACAACCTCGCCCTGGTGAAAAGCTCGATGGCCATGCTGGTCTATTTCTACGCCTTCGGCCCGCAAATCCAGCGGCTGCGGGATGAGTGCGGCACGGTGTCGGCCATCGCCGGCATTTTCAAAGCCCCGTTCGACATCATCGGCGACAAACTCCGTGGCTATATCGGCCTCACGATGGATATGGCCACGCAGCCGGACAAGGTGCTCCAAGCCTGCGAAGCGCTCATGCCGCATCTGACGCACGTCGGCTTGACCACAGCCGATCCCGGGAAGCAGGTGCCGATCGGCTTCTGGATGCATCGTGGCTGCGTGCCATTCATCAGTCCGAAACAATTTCAATCCCACTACTGGCCCACGCTCCGGCCGTGCATCGAGGTTTTACGCCGAGGGCAAATGGGATCATCACCTCGACGATTTCGCCACGCTGCCGGAGCGCAGCATTCTCTTCCATGTGGACCAGGGGGACATTTTCCTGGCCCACCAAAAACTCCACCACAAATTCGCCCTCAGCGGCGGCATCCCGAACGTGCTGCTCAGCTACGGCAAGCCCGATGAAGTTCGCGCGCACTGCCGGAAGGTCATCGACGGAGTGGCCAGGGATGGCGGGTACATCATGGACGCCGGCGCGATCATGCAGGACGACACCAGCATTGAGAACCTGCGTGCGCTGACCGATTTTACGCGGGAACACGGCGTTTACTCGGCTGGCAGCCGCCCGGCGGCAACCACCGATGTCGCGCAACTTTGCCCGGTCCACGGCGCGGACGTTTCCCGGCTGGAAGGATTGGCGAACCGCGCAGCGCCCCGAATCAAGCCCGGCATTTGTCTGCCGTGGGAGACCAAGGCCACCGAACTGCCGCCGATCACTGGCGATCAAGATTTGGTTCGCCGAGTCTGGGAAAATGTGGAAGCGTTGGGTAACACATATATCTGGCAGTTGCTCCTGAGCTTCTAGCCACCACGCGTATGGAACGCCAACGCCTGCTTCTGGTCGCCTGCCGCGTTTTTGAGCGCGAACTCGAAGTCCTCGCGCGCTCCGCAAAAACCGATTTGCACATCCACTATGTCGAGATCGGACTGCACGAACAGCCGGGCGCCCAACTGCGGGCGGCACTGCAAATGGAGGTGAACACCGTGCCGGAGGAGGATTACGACGCCGTCGCCCTGGCCTACGGCTTGTGCAATCAGGGCCTGGTGGGTTTGAAGGCGCATGGTCTGCCGGTGGCCATTCCGCGCGCCCACGATTGCCTCGGCATTTTGCTTGGCAGCAGCCGGCGGTATCTCGCCGAACTCGAGAAACAAGCCGGCACGTATTTCCAGAGTTGTGGCTGGATCGAACATCTTCCCGCCAATCGCACGTTGCGCCCGCTGGCGGCCGGGGCCGGCCTTTCGCTGAACCAGGAAGAGCTGGTGGCGCGCTACGGCGAGGAGGCAGCCGCGTTCTTGATCGAGGAATATGCCAAATTCACCCAGCATTATCGCCGGCTGGCCTTCATCTCGACACCGGTGGCCACCCTTGCGGAGCGCGAACAGAAAGCAGCCGAGATCGCAAAAGAACAGGGTTGGGCCTTCGAGCGGCTGCCGGGCGACCTCGGCTGGCTGCGCCGGCTCGTGGACGGCGAATGGGAGGCGGACGATATTCTGGTGCTACAACCCCACCAGCGCGTGGCGTTGAGCCACGACGCCCGCCTCATCGCGGCGGAGCCGGCATGACGTCCCGCCCGCACACCCTCCGGCTTTCCCCCGCCGATTTGCGACTGGAAGTGCCCGCCGGGACGCGCCTGCAGGATGTCCTCTTCGCCCAGGGAGTGGAGTTTCCCTGTGGCGGCCGCGGCCGCTGCAAGGGTTGTCGCGTGAAAGTGCTGCGCGGCAATTTGCCCGCCGACCCGGAGGAAACCCACCTGCTCGCCCAAACGGAACGCGACGCCGGCTGGCGGCTGGCCTGCCGCCATTCGATCGCCGGCGATCTCGAACTGGAACTGGCCCAATGGGAGATGTCCGTGCTGGGTGACGATACGGCGTTTGCCTTCACGCCCGGCGAAGGACTGGGCGTGGCGATTGATCTGGGTACGACCACGATTGCGGCCCAGCTTCTCGATTTGCAAACCGGCAACGTGCTCGGCGTGCAAACCGCCTTGAATGCCCAGGCCCGCCATGGCGGCGACATCATGAGCCGGGTTGAGTTCGCGATGCACGGTGGGCAGGCGGAGTTGCAGCGCCTCGTGCGCGAGCAACTTGGCGGCATGGTGGCAGATCTTTTGGCGTCGAGTGCGTCCATATCCGGTAGCCGCCGACGTGAGGCGGCGGACTCCCGCGAGTTGGTTTCCGATCCGCCTCCTCACGTCGGCGGCTACGGGGAATTGAAACACATCGTCATCGTCGGCAACACGGTCATGCATCATCTGTTCGGCGGCGTGGATGTGGCCCCGCTGGCGGCACACCCCTTTGAGCCAATGCAAACGGGGCGGATCACGCTCTCGGCGCAGGATTTGGGCTGGATGATTCCGGACGACGCGATCGTGGAATTTCTCCCGTGTCTCGGGGGATTTGTTGGTTCGGACATCCTGGCCGGCATCATGGCGACGGGCCTGCACCAGAGTCGCGAGCTGGTCGCCCTCATGGATTTGGGCACGAACGGCGAAGTGGTGGTGGGCAACCGCGAGCGGATTCTCTGCACCTCCACAGCCGCCGGTCCGGCGTTCGAGGGCGCGCGCATTTCCATGGGCATGCGCGCCGCAACCGGCGCGATCAGCCAGGTGCAGGTCGAGGATAATTCCCTTGCGTGCCGGGTTATTGGCGGCGGCTCACCACTGGGATTGTGCGGCAGCGGGTTGGTGGACGCCGTCGCTGCGGGGCTGGAATTGGAATGGATTCATCCCAGCGGACGCATGGCCAATCGTACCGAAATGCCCCTCGCCGGCCCGGTGTCACTGGCGGCCGTGGACGTGCGCGAACTGCAACTGGCCAAAGGCGCCATCGCTGCCGGACTGCGCATGCTCACGGCAAAGCTGGGCGCTGCGCTCGATGACCTCCAACCGCTGCACCTCGCCGGCGCGTTTGGGAATTACATCAGCCGGGCCAGCGCCCAACGCATCGGCCTGCTGCGCGTGCCGCTGAATCGCGTCGTCCCCGCGGGCAACACCGCGCTGCTCGGAGCCAAACGCGCCCTGTTCGAGGAGGCCAAAGGGTGGGACGCCGTCGCCCAACGGGTCGAGCATGTGGCTCTGAACGAAGATCCGTCGTTCCACGACATCTACGCGGAGGAAATGCGATTTCCCGGATGAACCCGTCCGGGAGCATGCCGGCCAACGCGTCGCGCTCACCTCAGCTTGCCTCAATTCACCAACCGGAAAAAGTTTCCCCGTTCCCGTCCGCCCCTCTTGCGGCGATCAGGCCCAATCTCCGAAGGTCTTACTTGCCGGCAAAGCCCGGATCGGAGCGCAGCTTGGAGTTGTTTCGCAGGCACTCCATCAGTGGTTCAACGTTGGCGCTGCCAGCGGCCAGGATCATTTGCCGCCCATCGAAAACCAGAACACAACATTTCACCTGGCGGGCTGAAACGGCATTGCCCGGCACATACACACCCACCAATTCATCGCCATCCAGGACGCCGACCAGCCGCGCCCAACCGCGGGCATTCAACACCTTGTCAGCAACGGTGAGCATGGTCGCGCGATCCGGAGGCGTGCTTCCTGGTGCCAACTCATAAATGCCGACCTCGACGCCGCGCACCGCCTGCACCGCCGCCCGCACCTCGGAGTCGAGCGAGGCAAAAGAAAGCCCGGCGCGAGCGACGCCAAGGGTCACGTTGCCCAGGTTTAGCCCGATGGTTCGCCGCCACTCCACGCCACTGGCTTTCATCAATCCATTCCGCAGCGCCTTGGTGTCGGAACTTGGCTGGAAGCAACTGACCACGCCCCAGGTGATCCCGGCGAGCGCGAAAAACGGGAGCAGGAACAACGCAAGTCCAATCCAGATCCACCGGCGGCGAGCCGGCGGACGGATCACCGGCGGTGCGGGAGGCAGGTTCGCGTTCATGGAGTGACTGAGTTTTCGTGGCTGACCCGGTGGACCGGGCGGTCAAGCCCTGACCGCCCGGCATCGGTTTCCCAGCGCATTGGTCACTTCTTGACGGCGGCGCCGATTTCCTTGAGCGGCTTGATGTTCAGACTCTCGCCCAAGGCCGCGATTTGTTCGGGGCGGATGTCGCCGACGACGTTCACGAGCACCACGTTCTGCGGGTCCACCACCGTGATGGCGACACCGGCCAGAGTTTCGCCGCTGCGGGTCTGGGTGTAAACCCCGACGTCTTCGCCATCTTTGCCCTGCACGTTGACGTTGCGTTCCCAGCCAAGCCCCTCGAGGTCCAGCCGGATCTTCTGAATGCGTTTCTGCATTTCCTCCCGATTCTCGGCCGTCAACCCGATGACGTTGACGCGGACCAGTTCCACACTGCGGAGGAGCTTGGCAGCATCGGGTTGATCCTTTTCCACCAGCTGGGCCGCGAAGGACAACAGGTTGCTTCTGACCTGGACCTCCACGAATTCACTGCCTTTGCCCGGCGGTGCGAACTTGCCGAAATCTACCAATCCCGGTGACCCGGCGTGGGCCGTCGGGAGACCGAGGCCGAGCGTGACGAGCGCAAGCACGACTGCAGGCGCGAATGGACGACAGAATGATTTTTTCATAGCGATGACGATTGGTTGTGGTTGAGGAACTCAACAGTTCCGGTTGCTGGTATTACCCGGCAGCGGGCAGAATTGTTTCAGGAAACTTGCCCGCGGACGGGCGGGTTCAACCACGGATTGGAATGACGCTCCGCTCCGCTCCGATCATTTCAATCCTTTTGGCGATTGGCGTTGGTGTGGATGTCTGACATACCGGTAAGCAAACACCCCAGAAACGAATGACGCAACGATGACGAACACGAGCCATGCGCGGACAAAGGGGAGACGCTCAGGTGCAACGCCGTCAGCAGTGACTGGATCGTAGATACCAGCGAAGATGCACGCCAACTGCAAACATGCAACGCCGCCAAACAAGCTGGCAATGAACAGCCCTGCCATCGCGAATCCTTTTTTCGTAGATGTCTTCATCACGTGCGCAGCGACCTACGGGACCAGCTCACGCACAGCCGCCGGGGCAGGACGTGAACTGCAATGATGCCGTTCTACTCTCATAAACCGGTCAACTGCCCGGCGCGGCGGCGGTTGCTTGCCGCGCCTCCGGCTTGTTCAACGAACTCTTGGGCGCCAGCCAGCGAGCCAACCAGGCTCCAAAACCCAATCCCTGAATCAGGCCCTCGGGAATAACGCTCAACACGACTTGCGGAGTCGTGAACTCCGGTCGCAGAATCACCCACCCCTCGATGGTACTCGCTCCGGCGACCGGACTACTCCACTGACCGATGACGATGTAAAGAGACGCGAGGCCGAGAAACCGTTTTGTGTACGACCACGATTGAAGAGCGCTCAAGAAGGAATAGAGTGCTCCAGCCATGAGAACGCCACGCAGTATCTGAGCAGGGAGCATCCATCTTATGACGTGACTCCACTGTTCGGGTTCACTGGGAAGCCGCATTAGAGGGGCGAGGAGTGGGCTGGCCCCTTCAAAGAACTGCCGGGTGAACAGTGGATACGCGATAATACCGGCAACTATGTAGGTCACCGCTTGGACAACCGTGACTCTTACAGCGAACCAAGTGAACTGTTTCATAAGGATCGGATTAACGAATAAGGATGAGCGGCGGGTACGTTTGCGCTAATTGGCATAGAAACCTAGACCCCGTCCGCTCCATCCGTTGGTAGCCTCCATATTCATTCGTAGCGGGCGGAGAAATCTGGCCCCGTCACCTCGTGAACCGTGACCTCGTCCGCATTCAAGTGGAATTTGATTTGCGTACTGTGGCGCTCATGGGAAAAGCTGATACAGTTTTGTCCGCCCGAAACGCCTAACCAGGTCGGTTGTGTAAAGCCAATTCTTTCCGCTTGGTATTTCATGTCATCTGAGTCGTAACGGACCCTTCCATTTACAAACGCTCCAATGACCTTATCAGCTCCCTCCGGTTTGATTCCATTGGACAATATGACCCGGTAGGTGCGGTCGCCGACCCGAACAATCGTGCGCTCTTCTTCTTGTGGCCGAGTGGTTGAATCCACCCAAAACTCTCCTACCAATCTGGGTGCCGTCGCTGGCAGCTTGCCGCCCCGCCAGCCAACGCGGCGAGCACGCAGTGTCTTCCACCGCACCGTACGTGCCTCGATTTTCTCATCTCCACATATCACAATGCTAATGCCGTCCAAATGGCCCTCGGTGCTGACGCTAATTACGTTCGTAATACCGCAGACGTTTGAAAGTTGCACAACCGCATCCAATTCGCTCCCTGAAAGAGTAAAGTCGGACACGTAATTTGTCTGGATGAGCGTCGCTCCATTCGAGGCCGCGACAGTAAGTCCCTGTGCCAGGATCGCGCCTACAAAAATTAGAGGCAGGTTCATAACGGCTAACGACCAAGCGACCGCCGCCGGAAACGCCCGCGTAGAGCGGCGTGGCCGCAACGCGGCTTTACGCCGGGCGGCTGCAACAATCGCGGACACCAAGGTTTGCGAAGCGAAAGTCATGACTTAGGGAAACCATATCGTGGCGGGCTTGGGAAGCCTCAATTACCTGAAACGTCCGCCTGCCCAGAAGAGAGACGCTGCAGCGCTTTGGTTGGCCACGTCATTGTCACAAACTCAAATCCGATAATCCTCGTCGGGCTCTGGACGCTGAATCAGTGGTGTAGGTGCTGGCTCGTCTGGATACCAACCATGGTCGCAGCATCAAGCCTGACCCATGCAAATCGGGCAACACTCCACATCACAACCGAGAGAATGATACTGCCCACTGCGGGCTCCACAATCATGACATAGACCATCTCCACAACTTTCGCCTTCGTCACCGTAGCGGACTCGGGGGTAATCCACGCCATCCTTCGTAAAGACTCGAATCCCTTGCGCGTCCTCTAGTGCCTTAATGCGCGTCACGTGCATCTCAATACCATTGTAAAGCTGACAGTCTGGCTGCATGACGTGCGCAGTTCAACGATCAGCGACCGCCGCCGGAAACGCCCGCGTAGAGCGGCGTGGCCGTAACGCGGCTTTACGCCCGGTCGGCTGCAACAATCGCGGACACCACGGTTCGCGAAGCGAAAGTCATGACTTAGGGAAACCATATCGTGGCGGGCTTGGGAAGCCTCAATTGCCTGAACCGTCCAACTGCCCAGCGGGGCGGCGCTGCAGCGCATGGATTAGCCTTTGATGACATTGGGATTTGCCCACGGTACTACCGGTCTCTGCTTAAACCAAGGCAGAAGAACTTCCGTGATCCATTCTTTCAGGTTGCGAACGCATCGAGCTTGCGTCTCCTCCTTCAGATGAAACCGGAACGTGTATCTTTTTGGTCCTGGGTGATTCGGACACCCGAACGGAAATGTCTCAGGGCCTTCAACGCGTGTCCGCCCATCGGAGGTCTCCCACCGCGAGAAAACACGATAGAATGTGTCGAACGTTGGGACGTTCAAGAGCATGACAAGCATCGCG
>CAZIJO010000025.1:0-8143 GCA_964539515.1 uncultured Bifidobacterium sp.
CGTGGACAAGGTGCGCATGTGCAACTCCGGCACCGAGGCGTGCATGAGCGCCATCCGCCTCGCCCGCGGATTTACCCGGCGCGACAAGATCATCAAGTTCGACGGCTGTTACCACGGGCACGCGGATGCGTTGCTCGTCAAGGCCGGCAGCGGCGCGCTCACGTTTGGCCACCCGGACAGTGCGGGTGTCCCGGCCGATGTCGCCAAGCACACGCTGGTTCTGCCGTACAACGACGTGGCGGCGGTTAAAACCGCTTTCGCGGCCAACCCGAACGAAATTGCCTGTGTCATTGTCGAGCCGGTGCCGGGCAACGCCGGCTTGTATCTGCCCCGGCCGGGTTACTTGGAATTTCTGCGCCAGGTCACCAAGGAAAATGGGGCGGTGCTGATCTTCGACGAAGTGATGACCGGTTTTCGCCTCGCGCCCGGCGGAGCGCAGGAACGCTACGGCATCACGCCCGACTTGTCGTGCTTCGGAAAAATCATTGGCGGTGGTTTGCCGGTGGGGGCGTTTGGCGGGCGCGCGGACATCATGGATTTCCTCGCCCCGCTTGGGCCCGTGTATCAGGCCGGCACGTTGAGTGGCAATCCGCTGGCCATGGCGGCGGGAATCGCCGCGCTGGAAGAACTCGGGGCCACCCTCACCCCGGCCCTCTCCCGTCCGACGGGAGAGGGAGAATCAACGTCAGCCGGAGAACATGCTCACGCGCATACGATCACCCGCGCCGACCAGAAAGCTGATCCCTCTCCAGGGGGAGAGGGTCAGGGTGAGGGCGGACGTAAGTACAAGCTGCTCGAACGCCTCGGCGCGCAACTCGAAACCGGAATGCAGGCCGCCGCGCAAGCCGCCGGGGTCCCGGTGACTTTCAATCGTTGCGGCTCGATGTTCTGCGGTTATTTCACCAGTGAACCGGTGTGGAATCTCGCCGACGCGATGAAAGCCGACCGCGAGCGCTTCAAGAAGTTCTTTCACGGCATGTTGGAGGCGGGCGTGTATCTCGCCCCGTCGCAATTCGAGGCCGGCTTCCTTTCCACCGCCCACAGCGAGGCGGACATCGAGAAGACTGTGCGTGCCGCAGCGGCGGTGATGCGAGCGCTCTGAGGCAGCGAGCGCGACGCTCAGGGTGCGCGCAATTGGAACCAGGCGCGGCTGTTGGTGGCCGGAAGCGACACGGTCCACTGATCGTTCGAATACAAGGGCGCGGTGGGGACGGCCGCCCAGGTGGCAGGCGGCGACAAGTCCGTCGTCTGGAAAAGCCCGAAATAGCCGATGTCGCCCGGCCAGGACACTTTGAGGGCCCCACCCGCAGCATCCCGACGCGACGTCAATTGCGGTGCCGCCAACTCATACGGCGGGGTGGCGGTTGCGGTCAGTAGTGGGAAATTGGCCCAGGCTTTCACGGCGTGGTTCGGATTGGAATTCTCATACTGCACGCCGTTGGCCGCCGAGCAGCCGATGATTTCAGAAATCTTTCCGGGCGAGCCTGCGCCCGGGCCGAAATAGATCTGGTAAACGGGAAACGTCTGGTCGTAGGCGATCCAGGAACTTTTGTTGATGAGGTGCAGCGTGCCGCCGCTCACCCACCCGCCGTTGATGCTGTGATCGAACATGTGAAGCAGGTCAAACCCGATGTCGCCTCCGCCAATAATGAAATCCCAGTCGAGGGGCGCAAACAACGCGGAGTTAAAAAAGCGCGCCTGCCCGGCGAAACCGCTGGTGCTGCTGATGCCGACCGCCGAAAGATCGGCGAAGTCGTCGAACACCGCCATGGTGGGATTGATGACGTTCAGGTTGCAGTTCGCTGCCGCCTCAAACCGGTAGCCTTCGACCGCCACGTCGCACATGTGCGCCAGGCAGGTCGCGAACGGTCCCCGGCCATTCTGCGCAACAAACCGCGAAAAGACACGGGTGAAGATCCAGAAGTTCTTGACGAGCAACTCCGAGCAATCGCCGAAGATGTAGGCTTCATTGTTATGTTCGATAAAGTCCTTCACCGAAGCTTCGTCCACCTGGCGGAGGCGGCTCTGCGAGTCGTAGTTGTCGATCCAGTAGGTCCAGTTGGCGTGGCAATCGACCAGGGAGCCAGATGAGCCGTTCCCCACCACAAATCCTTTCCGCAGCGCAAACCCGTCGGCCATGTAGAGGAAGTGATTGGTGCATGTGAAAGTGTCGAGATCAACGAAATGCCACGAGTTTGGCGAGAGGACACCGATCACGTAAACATTGCCGCCGCGGCCCTGGATCGTCGGCGGATAAGGTGTCAAACTGGCCGGGTCCTGGGCTTCATAGCTGAACGTGACGCCGACCAAGCCACTGTTTGCTTCGAGCACCACCGCCGGCGGGCCATCGCTTTGCAAACGGCCTGCGTAGGGTTGCAGGATGGCGCCCTTGGCGGCGCCGTCGGCGCCCGGCCAGGTGCGATGGCGCAGCTCGTAGGTGCCGCGCAATTCCACGCCGCCGGGTACCATCAGCGAATCGAGGAGTTTGTATTTCCCGCCCGGCAGAAACACGATGCCGCCACCCGCTGCACCCGCCGTGTTCAATGCCGCTTGAATCGAAGCCGTGTCATCCGTCGTGCCATCGCCCTTCGCGCTCCAAGGCGGCTCGGTGACGACGTACAAATTCGTCCTGGCCGGTTGACGCGTGAGATAATCCCGCTTGACCGCCTGCCAGCTCACGTCGGGCATCACGTTCGGGGTAGCTCGGCGGCCGTCCAGGATGATGCGGTTGGTGTTGCCCGAATTGTAAATCGAGCGCGACGGGATGAAGTTGCAACCCACGAATGCGGCGCGTTTGGCATCCGGAAAAATCTGCGCCTGGTACGCGCTCGCCCCGCGATTCAGCGTGCAGTTCACAAGCGAGGCACTGCCGGCGAGCAGCCGTAGCGCGCCGTTGATGGTGCAATTCTGAAATTGCATCCGCGACGGCCAATCCCCACCGAGGATGACCGCGTTTCCGTTTCGCCCCGTCACCTGGCACGTGTGAAACTGAATGAAACTTGAATCATTCACTGGTTGCGAATTCACGCCAATATCCCCCTCGAGCGTGAACTTCGTGAACATCAGGCCCGACTGTCCCGCCATTGCCGGTGCGAGCAACGCCGTCCCGCAGTTGCTGATGCTGCCGGAGTAGAACGTGGCGCCGCACGGCCCGTTGGTGCTGCGGTTCGCTTCGATCCCGACTTTGTAGCCGCTGAGGAACGTATCCACGCAGGTTTCGCCATCGATCCGGAGCAGCCGGATGCCGGTACCGTTGGCCCGCATCCAGGCGGCGTGCGGGCCCCCGGCGGCGGGGGCGCCGGGGAGTTGGGCGGCCGACCACACGTTGGGATTGAACCGGACGTCCTCCAGGTGACCGATGTCGGCGATCATGTCGAGATCAAGGCCTTTGCGGAGCGGTGTGCCAATGAGCGTGGAAATAACATGTTTGCCACCTGACCGCGGGGGTGCGATTTGAAGGCCCTGATAGGGATTCACGAGGATTACATTCTGCACCACGTTGTCCCCGTAAACGCCGATACAGAAGGGATACGCGACGATATTCGTCGGGCTTTGTTCCGGATACCACAGGGTCACCCCTTTGAGCGCCGTTGAGCCGTTCAGAAAAATGAAGGGGGTGCCGTTAGCCTGACCGCGACCCGCATACACCTTGAAGATCGTTCCCTTGGCGCCGGCGGCATTCGTGGTCCAATCCAACCAATCCCCGTGCAGGGTAACCCCGTCGGGAACTTCCAGCGTCCCTTGGAAGGCATACGCTGCCGCGGGGATAAAAATCACCCCACCCCCCAGGGCAGCCACGGTGCCCATGGCGTCCTGGAACGCCCCCGTGTCATCCGTGATGCCATCCCCAGCGGCCCCGAAATCCTGCGGCGTGCAGGCGGCCACAACGATCTCCTGGGGATTGAATTGGGGCCGGACGACCCGCCACCGGATCGGGTCCACCGGTGCATTGGTCTGGATGACGAACTTTTCCCAATCGCTGGCGGGTGCGCTTTGGTTTGCGATCAGGTCTTCTTGCGCTGCCGTCACGAACAGGTTGTTGACGCGGGCTTTCAGCGCGTAAGCCCCGTCTCCTTGGGCAATCAAATCAAACTGCTCCCAGGGGCCGATGGCGCTGCGGTTGGCCACTAACGCGGCGGCTCCGGCGCTTTCGGCGGCCACGTACCGCCCGTTCACTCGTGCCTTGAGTGCATAACTGCCGCTGCCGCCGTTAAGAATCGAAAACAGCTGCAGCGCGCCCGCATTCGTCCGATTGGCGGCCAGGTTTAATCCGCTCGCCGCTTCAACAGTTACGTACAGATTGTTCGCCTTGCATTTTAGCGTGTAAAAGTCAGAGGCCGAAAACGGCTGGGCGGTAGCAGTCCAAGCGAGCAGCCACAGCAAGACTGGTTGAGACCACCGCTGCAGCTGGGTTTGCCGTCTCCGTCGGGTTTGGTCCATCACTTCCAACATTCCTTGCTGACACTGTTCCTGATCCTCACCCCCTGTCAAGGTTGCCCCGCCAGAGCGGGCAGTCTCAGGTTCCTGCAGCGCTGGTTGTGCGTCCGGAGACGCCCCGCCACTGATGCTGGCCAGGTCGAAGTGGTTGGGGAGTTCTGCGCGGCCATTGGTGAGCCAGTCCGGCCATTCGGCAAATCCGGATTTCATGTCGACGGGGCGAAGCGTCCGCTTTTGAGTTATCTGCACCGCATGTCCGATGGGGGGGATGCGAGTTGCCTGACAGCCTGGGGTGCGTTCTGGCGGCAGAGTGGGAGGCATTCGTGTGGATCGGCCGCGAATTCCAGACCCGGCTCGAAGGGAACCCTTTTACCATCCCACCTTCCCGGGTATGATGCGTTTATGCGCCAAATTGCATTTGAAATGTCCATCATCCTCCTGCTGCTGCTGGCGAACGGGGTTTTTGCGATGGCGGAGATTGCGGTCGTGTCCGCCCGAAAAGCGCGGCTGCGCCGGCTCGCGGACCAGGGCAACGCCAGCGCGAGGATCGCCCTGGAGCTGGCCGAGGCCCCCAACCGTTTTCTTTCCACGGTGCAAATTGGTATCACCTTGGTCGGCATCTTCGCCGGCGCGTTTGGCGGCGCCACGCTCGCCGCCGAGCTCGCCGGCCCGATCTCCCGGGTTTCTTTCCTCACCGCGTACGCGGACAAAATTGCGTTCGGCCTGGTGGTGGCGGTCATCACTTACTTGTCCCTTGTGCTTGGTGAGTTGGTGCCAAAACGGTTTGGATTGAGCAATCCGGAAGGGATCGCGATGATGGTGGCCCGGCCGATGAACTGGCTTTCGAAGTTCGCCGGGCCCGTGGTCAGCTTTCTCAGCATCTCGACGGAAGCCTTGTTGCGCGTCATGGGTTTCAAACCCAAAAAGGAAGTGGCCGTTTCCGAGGAGGAAGTTCGGGTCATGATGCAGGAAGGCGTGCGGGCCGGGGCGTTCAACAAGGTCGAAAGCCAAATCGTGCACAGTGCCCTGGAACTCGATCAATTGCCCGTGCGCGAGATCATGACGCCGCGGCCCAAGGTCATCTGGTTGAACCAGGACGATCCCCACGCGCAAGTCTGGCACAAGATCGTCGTCAGCGGTCACTCGCACTTTCCGGTGTACCAAGGCAACCGCGACAATACGGTGGGGGTGGTGTCGGTGAAGGCAATTTATGCGAATCTGGCCGCCGGGGCCGGGGTGAATCTGCGGGATTTGATGATCCCACCGCTGATCGTCCCGGAGTTCCAGACCGTGCTCCAGTTGGTGGAGACGTTCAAGCAAAGCGGCAAACATATCGCGCTGGTGGCGGATGAATTTGGTGGCCTGGTCGGGTTGGTCACGCTGAACGACGTGATGGAAGCGGTCGTGGGCGAGTTTCCCACGCAAGGCGAACGGGCCAAACCTGAGGCGCGCAAGCGCGACGACGGTTCCTGGTTGATTGATGCCATGATTGAGGTGGCGGCGGTCGAACGAGCGTTACCGGGATTCCGCTTCCCCGGCGAGACTTCCTTGGATTACCAGACCCTGGCTGGCTTCGTCGTGAAAACCCTCGGCCACGTTCCGAAGGAAGGGGAGACGTTCGAGGCGCAGGGTTATATCTTTGAGGTGCTCGACATGGACCGTCACCGGGTGGACAAGGTGCTGGTCATGCCCATCAAGCCGGCAATGCCATCGGCGCAACAAAAGGGTTTGTAAAAGCGGCAAACCCTTCCTCCCCAGGTTGACGATGCGCCAGCGCGAAGGATCCCGCCGGTTGCGCGCCGCCCGTTCTTGGATCAATCCGACCAGATACGCGCATCCTGGCGAATGTGGCAGCGCCGGGTTCTTCCGTCCGGCAATTTGATTTCCACCGTCGCTTCAAATCCATCCGGCGTAGTTTTGAGTGTGGGGCGGTCGCTGGTTGGGGCAGCGGTGGTATCCAGTGCCAGTTCCGCGAGCGACGTTGCCCAGCGGTGATTCTTTTCCTGATAAGCGCGCTGCGCATAATAAATCCCGTGCAACTGATTCCGGGCCGCCCCCAACGGATCCGGGGTAAAGGCGACCGGGCCGCTTTCCTTGCGGGTGAACTGGACATAACCCCACTTTTCCGGGCGGTGCATGTCGATGATGCCCTGAGGCGACCAGACCCAATTGTCTTCCTTCATTCCGGGCCGTTTGCGGTATTTCCCGTCCACGATATCCGTCAGCCATTCGACGCGCGAAAAATTGACCCGCCACTGCTCGCCTTCGGCGGGCGGCGTCTTGCGCCCGGCAAACTCGGCGAGCGCCGTCCATGGGAAAGCGATTTCCAGCGTCCAGCCCACATCCGTGTCGGCCGGGTTATTCAAAGTGCCATTGATATGCACCGCGGTCTTCAACCCGGGAATCTCCCATTCATTGAGGGCCGGGCCGCCATCTTTATACGGCTTCTTGAGCCGCAAATCCCAGCCGGTGTTGAGCGCGTTGATCTCAAATTCGTAATACTCATGGTTGTCGCCGTCCGGATCGATGAACACTTCGAAGTCGTTATCCTGGAAAATGACGGCATCGTGTTGGGTGAGCGTGGCCCAAACGTGTGGCTCCTCGAGTTCAGCCGCGATATAAAAATACTGGTTGTCCCAAAGCATCTTAGCCCGGACCCGGTAACGGGGCTTCGGTTTGGCGTCCCCTTCAATGTCCACGAAATACTCGGTCCAGGGCGCTGCCGACCAGGCGGCATCGGTCAGTTGCCCGTCGATCTTCAGGGGGTTGGCCGAGTAGTGGCACACATAGCCATGGGGAGTAATGCCCCTCATTTTGGACCAATCCTCTGCGGGGCCGGCCCCAAGCCATTCTGGTTCACCGCTGGCGAGAAACAACAGCAACCAAACGAGCAGTCGCCGGAAATTCTGCACGGCGACCGCAGAGGCTAACGCGCCGCCGGGGGGGCTGGAACTGCATGGCTCATCAGGATTGCAGGATCGTGATCGAATTTCGGCGCCACGCTGCGTCCCTCGCCTCAAGTTGGTGCTTGCTTGCTTTACAAGAATGATCATCGGCAATGATGGTAAGAACCGGGTCGGGCCGCCAATAACAAAAAGGGCCAGCGGTTGGCACCGCTGGCCCTGTGATTGCCTAGTTGCGTCCGGTTATTACTTCTCCAGCCGGAAGAACTGGTTACCCGCACCGACGGTCACCACGACGGAGTTATTGACAACTCCGGGCACGGTGGTTGTAAACGGACCGTTCACCGTGGGTGCTGACTTCAACGTGTAGCCGGTCGCGGACAACGGCCAGATCAGCGTCAGTTGGTTGCCAATCTTGCCGAAGCAGATCTCCGGCGGCTTTTCCACGGGGATGTAAACCGGGATGCCGTTCGCGGTTGGGGTGCTCAACGCCGCCAGTTCCGCTTTGGAAAGAGCGCCGTTGCGGATTTGAATGCTGTTCACCCACATGGTGCGACGTTCATCTTGATCACCATCGCCGAACAGAATCGCCGTCGGCTGCAGTGCCCGGCGGGCGTTGTCCAATCCCTGATTGGCGGTCCAGTCGTCCTGGAAGATGCCATCCACGTATTTGGTCACCACCGGAGGGTTGGCGGCCTCATCGTAAGCGGCGGCAACCCGATGCCATACCTTCGGGGTAAAGGCGCCAGTGCCATTGTAGCCACCACCACCTTGGCCGAAGTTGTTGCCCTGCCAGAACAGGT
>CAZIJO010000025.1:8243-39556 GCA_964539515.1 uncultured Bifidobacterium sp.
TGTATTGGTTGACCTTCGTGCCGCCTCCGTTGGGAGCGATGCCATGGGTCATGATGTAACCGATTTGGCGACTTCCGGGACCGGTGTCACCTGGCACCTGGACGATGTTTGCGTCCACGCCGTTGATTAGATCTATGCCCAATGCGGAGCAGGTGCCAAAGGTGGTCTGGTTCGCGTTGGTGCCCGGAGTCGGGAGTGCTCCGCCATTGTCATAGGTCGGATCAATATATTGCAACGGTTTCCCAATAGTCGCGGACAGGTTGCCGCGATCGAAATCCCATTGGCCAGTCACGGTGCTCTGGGGGATGGTAGCGGGAATACCGCAGGCTTCCGGTCCACCCAAAGCTACCATTTCTGCATCGGAGAGCTTACCCGCGCGAATCTGGATGCTGTTCACCCACATCGTGCGGCGTTCGTCCTGATCCCCATCGCCGAACAGAATCGCCGTGGGTTGCAAGGCCCGTCGTGCATTATCCAAGCCCTGGTTGGCGGTCCAGTCGTCTTGCTTGATACCGTCCACGTATTTGGTCACCACCGGAGGGTTGGCCGCCTCGTCATATGCTGCAACCACCCGATGCCAGACCTTCGGGGTGAAGGCGCCGGTGCCATTGTAGCCACCACCACCTTGGCCGAAGTTGTTGCCCTGCCAGAACAGGTCCCCATCGTCCGTGTTATCCAGCGAGGCGCCGATATTCAACAAGGAAGCCGCGCCTGCGCCCGAGTCATTGACCATCACGTCCATGATCAAGGTGTATTGGTTGACCTTCGTGCCGCCTCCGTTGGGAGCGATGCCATGGGTCATGATATAACCCAGGTTGCGGCTCCCCGTTCCGGTGTCACCCGGCACTTGCATTACATTGGCGACCTGACCGTTGATGTCAGGAATGCCGAAGGAGGTAGTGGTGCCGAAGGCCGTCTGGGTTGGATTGCTGCCCGTGCCACCATTGTCGTATGCAGGATTCAAATACTGCAGCGGGTTGCCGACCGTGGCCGCCAAGTTACCAAAGTCAAAGTCCCATTGGCCGGCGACCTGAGTGCTGGAGCCGCCCGCAATGTTGACGGTGAACGCCCAGGTGTTGGTGTGCAAACCTGCCCCGGAGTCGGCGTAAACCAAGCGGACATTATTGTTGGCCGTGGCCCAGTTACCGTTCGGGCTGTATTTGATGGTGGTCTTGTTGCCAACCTTCGAGAGGGTTTGGGGAATGACCGTTGTGCCGTTGACTGAAAGTTGAACATTGCCGGTGTTTACCGTGGTGATGCCGTCTAGGAGGGTGATCACGATTTGCGCAGCTGAACCATTGCCGGCAGAGCCGGCCGCCGGCACAATGTCGGCAATGTAAGGGGAATTGTAAGCGGCGTTGGTGGAGGATCGGAAAGCCAAGGGCATTGGGCGGTCCGACGGAGTCGCCGTATTATCATTGATCAGGAAACGTGCCTGCGTGTTGGTATCAACCAAATAGAACTGCAGGTTTGCCCCGCGGCCCTGTTGCCAGTGGATGACGCGGAACGGGTAAGCCCCTCGTGCGGGTACCACCACTTCAAATTGATTTTCAATGTATTGATTGCCCGTGAACCCGGCTGCTCCGGCACCGCGCTGAAAATCCGCAATTTTGGTGGCGAAATAATCCCGCGGGTTGGCGCCCACAAACACCGAAGCCCCGTCGTCGTCATTCACGTCGGTTCGGTCCGCGTTGGCGGAAATCGCCAGGGTGTAAACCCCAGCTTCCAGCGTTACGAGCGCCACTGATTCGTCGGCGAACTGGTCCGTTCCTTCCAGATTGGGGATGCCCGGGAACAGGGCGGGGAAGAACGCGGTGCCCACCGGCAATCCGTCAGCCCCTTTGGGCTCCACTATGTTGCCGTCCTTCTCGAAGTTGGCGAGGTCGACGAAGTAGGCGCCGCCCACTTCCGGTCCGGGGGCGGCAATATTTGAAACAATGGCTCCATTGGTGTCCGTCAGAATCCCATTGATCTGGCGCGTGGCGCGGAGGTAGCTATTGGCGACAACGACTTCGTTGCTCGCCTGCGCCGTACGCACGACAAAGCCAGGGTTACTCACGGAATTAGTGTTGAAGGCGGCGCTGATCGGCAGCGTAACCGCAGCATGCACGGAAGCGGTGAGGCCGGTTAAGGCCACCACGCCGGCAACGCACTGAATTATACGACAATGGGTTTTCATGGTGTAACTGGATCGGATGTTTGGTTTTTCTATTTGATTCGACGACAGCACGACGGCACTAACAAATAGCTGCGCTAGTTTGGCGACGAATTATTGGCGACAATACTGGCAAAACTAGAATAGGAATGCAAGGTGGATTTTCCAGAATCTCGGATGTTACCGTCCCCCGCCTTTGCTCCTGGCATGGACTCAAGCCTGGCGGTGGGAGCGAGTCAAGCACGCGGGTAGGTCTCAACCCAGCGCCTGCCGCATAGCGGCTACTGCCGTGCGATCGGTCACGGGGAATTCCTCTTCCGGTGGTTTCAACGTGCCCCCAAATGAAACCTGCGGGCGGGCGGCCACCGAGCGATCCTTGCTCCAAGTGCTCAAGGAGGCATGGACCTGGTCGCAGCCGGTCCGACTCACCACGTCGGCCAAGGTAAATCGATTGATGCCGCCGGCGGGCAGAATCTCAATTCGTCCGGCTGCCTGCCGGACATACTTCGCGATATTGGCTGTGCCGTTGTATGCGCTGGTTTCTTGCCCGGAAGTCATCACCCGTGTCACCCCCAGGTCAATCAGTTGGTCCAGGGCGGTCAACGGTTCGGGCACGACGTCGAAAGCGCGGTGAAACACCGCCTGCCGTCCGACTGCCAGTTTCACAATTTGCCGGCAGCGCTCCAGATCAATCGTGCCGGTCGGTGTCAAAATGCCAAACGCAACGCCGTCAGCGCCCTCCGCCAGGGCGGTATCAACATCCCGCAGCATGACCTTGAAATCGGTGGCGCTGTATCCGAAGCCGCCGGCCCGCGGCCGGATCATGGCAATGAGCGGGATGCGAATCGCCGCTCGCGACTCACGCAAGGCACCGAGCGAGGGTGTCAGCCCGCCCAACATCAGGGCGCAGTTGAGTTCAACCCGGTCCGCGCCGTTCTGCTCCGCCACGGCGCAGTCCTCCGCCGAAGCCGTGCAGATTTCCAACTTGATCCGCGGATGGCTCATCGGTCGGAGTTGCCGATGCCTGGATTGGGCAGGACGCGGCTGCTGGCGGGGGTGGTGACCGAGTATTGAAAACCGCCATCCGTGCCCGCGGCGCCGTAGCGGCCATGCTTGTCCAGCGCCACGAAGTTGATGCTTAACTTTGCGCCCTTGGGTTCGGTCCGCATGATGCGCTGGATGACCTTTTGGCAGGCCTCGGTCGGTGGCATGCCCTGGCGCATGTATTCCACGATGAGAAACGAGGCGCAGTAACGCATCACGTTTTCGCCGATCCCGGTGGCCCCCGCCGCCCCCACTTCGTTGTCCACGTAAAGCCCGCTGCCAATGATGGGGGAGTCTCCGACGCGGCCGGGCAGTTTGCCGCCCAACCCGCTGGTGGAGCAGCCGCCCGCGATATTGCCATTCGCCCCCAGGACCAGCAGGGCGATGGTGTCATGGTTGTCCGCCTGCTTTTCGACGGGTTTGGATTTTTGCGCGGCCCGTTGCTTTTGCCACTGGTCGTACTTTTCGCGGGAATTAAGTTCGACCGACTCCAGGCCTTCTTCGAGGGCAAACATGCGCGCGCCCTCACCGACGAGCAGCACGTGCCGGGTCTTTTCCATCACGCGCCGCGCGGCGGAAATGGGATGGCGAATGCCTTCCAGGCCCGCAACGCTGCCGGCCTTGTGGTCGGGGCCGTTCATGATGCACGCGTCGAGTTGCACCACGCCAGCGGCGTTGGGGCCGCCCGACAGCCCAACGGAGCTATCGCCGGCGGACTCGGTCACCCAGATGCCCTGTTCCACGGCGTCCAGATTGGATCCGCCCCCGAGCAGGATTTTCAAAGCCGCATCGTTGGCCGCCTTGCCGAACGGCCAGGTGGAAACCACCAACGGCACCTCGCCCTTTACCACTTTGGACTCGGCACTGCGGCCGAGGGTGGCGGTGGAGACGGCCAGGGTGCCCAGGGCCGTCTGATTCAAAAATGTGCGTCGCGTTATATTCATATCCCAAGTGAGATTGGTTTTTCTCAGCTACGTGGTCCAGGTGATTTGGTCATCGTTGGCGATCAGGCCGGCAGTGTTCGATTCACGGTTGCCGCCGTCAATCCCTGTTTTCACCGATATCAGCTGAAACTTTTCCTTCCCCCCGGCGTCTGCCCGTTGCGTATGATGGACGCATGATGCGTGGGAAGCATATCTGGATCGTGCCGTTGATTCTTGCCCTGCTCGTTGGCGGCGTGGGCGGGTGGGCAGATTTCCAGTTGCGCCATACGATTCAACAGGAGCTGCGGGCCGACTTGCAGTCCACCCTCGACGCCAACGTCACCGCCCTCGAGATCTGGATGGCGAACCAGAAGCGGATCGCCGCGGCTTTGGCCGAGGATCCGCGTTTCAACGCGGTTGCCCTGGAACTGCTGGAGCACCCCGTCGCGGGCGCCACCAACCGGGCGGCCATGGCCACGCTTTCGCGCCAGTTGGTTTCGGCCCAGCGCCTGCCCGAACGCCTCCGCACACTCGGCTATGGGATGGCGCAGCTGGTCAGCACCAACTACGCAATCGTGTCCGACACCGGTCGCGGCCGGGGCCGCGGGCGGGATCGCGATCCCGATCGGTTGGGCACGCCGGTGCTGGATGAACTGCGGCCCAAGTACGCCGAACTCTTCAAATCTGGCGAGCCCATCCTCATCACTCCGTTCAAGGTCAAACCACCCGCGAACCTGCGCGGCCGGCCAGTGCCAGGTGGCCAACGAACTCCACCGCCGGGAAACGATCGCGCCGGCGGCCCGGCACCGGATCCGAGTTTTGCCCGCCCGGAACCGCCCCCGCCGCGCGATTTGACCGTGATGCAGGTGGCGGCGCCGGTGAAAGACACTGCCGGCCTGACGCGCGGCGCGCTGGCTTTGATCATCAATCCGGACACGGAGTTTACCCGCATCCTGTCGGTGGCCAGTTCGGGCGAGTCGGGGGAAACTTTTGCCTTTGATGCGGAAGGTGTGATGATTTCCAAAAGCCGGTTCGAAGAAGATCTGAAGCGATTCAAGCTTCTCGGAGATGAACCGGACGCCGTCTCGGCTCTGACCCTGGCCTTGCGCGATCCGGGCGGCGATTTGACGGACGGATTCACCGCCCGCACCAATCTTTCCTGGCCCTTGATTGCCATGGTGGAGCGGGCTGTGGAAGGCGGCGCCGGTGTGGAGATCGAACCGTTCCGGGATTATCGCGGTGTGCCCGTGGTCGGGGCGTGGCGCTGGCTGCCGGATTACGGCTTTGGGGTCGGCACCAAGATTGATGCCCGGGAAGCCTATCAGCCGTTGCGGGTGGTGCGGCGGATTTTTCTCATTTTGTTTCTGCTGCTCGTGCTGGCCTCCTTGCTGGTGCTACTGTACTCCGCCATGCAGGCGGTCTGGCGGCGGCGCTTGACCGAGGCGGAATTGAAGGCGCGCCAGCTCGGTCAGTACCAGCTCGTGGCGAAAATTGGCGCCGGAGGCATGGGCGTGGTTTACAAAGCCCATCATGCCTTGCTGCGGCGGGAGACCGCCATCAAGCTTTTGCTGCCGGACAAGGCGGACCCGGACGCCGTCGCCCGGTTCGAACAGGAGGTGCGCCTGACCTGTCGACTGACGCATCCGAACACGATCCAGGTTTACGATTACGGCCACACGCCGGACGGGATTTTTTACTACGCCATGGAGTATCTCGACGGGTTGAATTTGCACGAACTGGTCCAGCGTTATGGCGCGCAACCCGGCGGACGTGTCGTTCACATCCTCCGGCAAATCTGCGATTCGCTGGCGGAAGCGCATGGCGTGGGGCTGATCCACCGCGACATCAAACCCGCCAATATCTTTCTGAGTGATCGCGGCGGCATCCCCGACAGCGTCAAGGTGCTCGACTTCGGTCTGGTGAAACAGGCGATTGACCAGGCGGAGGCGCCCGTCGCCACCGAGAATCCTGGCGCCGATGGGATCGTGGGCACACCCAATTTCATCGCCCCGGAAGCCATCCAGGATTGCAACCGGTCGGACGCGCGCAGTGATCTGTATTCGTTGGGCGCGCTGGGATATTTTCTGCTGACCGGCCGGGAGGTCTTCGAAGCCGACTCGATCGCCGAGTTGTGCCGGAAACATCTCCAGGAAATGCCCATCCCGCCCGGGGTGCGGGTTGGTCGGATGTTTGCGCCCCACTTGGAAGCGTTGCTGATGCGGTGCCTGGAAAAAGATCCTGCCGCGCGGCCGCAATCCGCCCGGGAGCTTGGGGAATTGCTTGCGGCCGATCCGCTGGTGGAAATGTGGACTCCGGAACTCCGCACCGCCTGGTGGATCAACCATCGAAAGTCCATCGCTGGCCTGACCCGACCGGTTTTGCCGCCTGCTTCCTCGCCGATCGATCAGACGGTGCGGATCGAGTTCGCCGACCGTACCCCGTGACGTTCGCGGGTGGCGGGCGGGAAAAATCCGTGTTCATTTGCATGGGGCCTTGGTTAAATCTCCAAGCGCAATGAAACGAACCGTGCTGATTTACCTGATCCTTCTCGCCTTGTTTGGGTCGGGAATTTTCCTTGCGATCAAATGGGGGCAACGCCTGCCCGCGCCCACGGCGGAGAACGGGGCTGCCGCCGCGGTGGTGACGCCTGTTGCCTCCGGCGACGCAGCTTCGTTCTGGTCGCCCCTGCTCGCAAATTTCCGGGCGCCGCTCAGCCGGATCTTGCTTCAGGTCATCATTATTGTGCTGGCCACCCGCCTGGTGGGCACGCTGTTTGTCCGCTGGGGCCAGCCCTCGGTCGTGGGTGAGGTGCTTGCGGGGATTCTCCTCGGGCCGTCCTTGCTTGGCTGGTTGTGGCCGGCGGCATCGAGCGTCATTTTTCCGCTCGAATCGCTGGCCGTTTTGAAATTGCTCAGCGAGATCGGCGTGTGCCTGTTCATGTTCGTGGTTGGATTGGAATTGGACCTTGGCCATCTCCGGCAGCGTGCGCAGGCGGCCCTGCTGGTGAGCCACGTCGGCATCCTCTTTCCTTATTTCCTCGGCGTGCTGACGGCATTGCTGCTTTATTCGCAGCTGGGCGCGCCTGGAACTTCCTTCGTCTCGTTCGCCTTGTTCATGGGCATTGCCATGAGCATCACCGCCTTTCCGGTGCTGGCACATATCCTCAAAGAGCGCGGCCTGGGCCGGACGGCGCTCGGCACCACGGCGCTCACCTGCGCGGCAGTCAACGATGCCACCGCGTGGGCGATTCTGGCCTTCGTCGTCGCGATCGCCCGGGCCAGCAGTCTCGCGGCCACAACTTTCGGTTTGGGATTGGTGCTCGGGTTTGTGGCGTTGAAGGTTTTTCTGGTGCGGCCGCATTTGCCGCGCTGGCTGGATGTCGCACGGATGGAAAACGGCGGCCCGAGCCGCGGGGCGATGGCCGCCGTGCTCCTGTTGATCCTGACCTCCGCGCTGGCCACGGAGCTTATCGGCATTCACGCCTTGTTCGGGGCCTTTGTGGCCGGGGTGGTCATGCCGGAAAAGGCGGAATTTCGCGAATACCTCATCGTGCGGCTCGAGAATTTCAGTTCGCTGTTCTTGTTGCCGCTGTTCTTCGCCTACAGCGGACTGCGCACTCATGTGGGGCTGCTGAACGACCCCACCAGCTGGGTGATCTGCCTGGGGATTATCGGTGTCGCCACACTCGGAAAATTGGGCGGCACAATGGTGACCGCGCGGCTGACCGGCATGAACTGGAATGACTCGTTCGCGCTCGGCGCGCTGATGAACACGCGCGGCCTGGTGGAACTCGTCGCGTTGAATATCGGCTATGATCTGGGGATTCTGCCGCCGCGCATTTTCGCGATGATGGTGCTGATGGCGTTGGTCACGACGTTTTTGACCGGGCCGTTGTTGAACCTGGCCGAGCGTGCGAAACGGCGGGCGGTGACAGTGGTGGCGACGCCCTGACCGGCCAATCATGCTGGCTCGCGAGAAGTGGTTTTGCTCCCCAACCGCGAATCGAATCTGATGAAGCCCAAACCAGTACGAGTTCTGGCACGACGGTTTCGGTCCGCGAAGCACCGCTGGGCAGGCGGCCTCCTGGTGATTGGTTTTCTGAGCAGCACGGTACTGCGATTGCCCGCTGCAGTGACTGACGCGGCTGGGGTTGTCCACTTCGCCAACGAACGACTGCGGCTGGGCTTTGACGCCCGGGATGGTCACCTGCGGGAATTCTACGATTTGCAGTCCGCCCATGATCATATCGCGGATCGGGCGGGTGCGTTATGGGAGATCAAATTCCTCAGTTCAAGCGGGCCGCTGGCGTTGTTGCCGGCCCAAGCCGGTTCCTTTCGGACAGAGTTGTTGCCCGGCAACCAGCAAAAGCTCCGCCTTATCTGGAGCGAGTTTGGCATTGACCAGGCGAAGGCCATACGGGTCGAAGTGGACGTACAAATGGTAGCGGACGCGGCCACGAGCTTTTGGAATTTGCGCATCGAAGGCCTCGGCTCGCTGTTGCCGGACCGCTTGATTTTTCCGCGCGTATCCGGTTGGACACCGCCGGACCACGAACGGCTGGCCGTGCCGGTCTGGCAGGGGCAACTCGCCATTGATCCGCGGCGACGGCTGAATCCGCCGGGTGGAAATCCCCAGCGCTGGGAATGGGAATACCCCGGCATGCTCGCCCTGCAATGCCTTGCCTATTATGGCGAAGGCGGTCCCGGGTTTTATCTGGCGTGCGATGATGCCGACACCCAGCGCAAAAGTTTTGCCGTCTTCGGCGGCGGTTCGGGTGAAGTCGGCTGCGAGGTTGTTCACATTCCAGAACGCAACCGGGCTGCTCATGGCCGTTTCACATTGCCTTACCGCGTGGAACTCGGGGCGTTCGTTGGCGATTGGTTTGCGGCGGCTGAACGTTACCGCAGTTGGGCGACCAATCAAAACTGGGCGCGTCAGAGTCGCCTCCGTCGGGGATTGGTGCCGGATTGGGTTCGGCAGACCGGGATGTGGGTTTGGAATCGGGGACGCTCCTCGGGCGTTCTGGTCCCGGCTGTCGAGTTGCAGCAGCAGCTCGGGTTGCCGGTTAGCGTGCTGTGGCACTGGTGGCACGGTTGTTCGTACGACACCGGCTTTCCTGAATACCTGCCACCCCGCGAGGGGGCCGCACCCTTCCGATCCGCCCTGACTGCGGCTCACCAGCAAGAGGTGCATGCGTTGGTTTACATGAACCAGCGGCTCTGGGGGATGACCACCCGCAGTTGGACCAATGAGAACGCCGAACGCTTTGCGGTGAAGGACGCCGCCGGCAAGATTCATCCGGAGGTTTACAACACGTTTACGAAAGCGCCGTGTGTTCCGATGTGCATGGGCACGGCGTTCTGGCGGAACACTTACGCCGGACTGGCGGAGCAGACGATTGGTGGCCTGGGGGTGGACGGCCTGTACATGGATCAAGCCTGCACAACTCTGGCCTGCTACGATTCCGCCCACGGTCATCCCGCCGGGGGCGGTCGGTATTGGATGACGGGCTTCCAAGCGCTGGTGGCCGACATTCGGGAGCGCGCCATGCTTGGCGCCGGGCGTTCCAACAGGGCACGCGGGGCGGTCGTCGCGCCGAAGTTTTTGGAGGCGTCGCCGGTAACCTCCAGGGTGGCCCTGGCCGGGGAAGGCTGCGGGGAGCCGTGGTTGCCGTACCTGGATCTCATGTTGAGTCTGCAAATCAGTCGGGAGCGTTACAGCACCCCGGACGGTTGGGAGACGATTCCCTTCTTCAACGCCGTCTATCACGATTGCGTCGTGACGTTCGGCAATTACTCCTCGCTGACGATGCCGCCGTACGACGACTTGTGGCCGGCCGAATTTGCGCCGGCGGCGCCTCTGAAACTGCTCGACCCGAAGTTTGCGCAGCAGTTTTACCTGGAGCAACTGCGGGCGTTCGTCTGGGGCCAGCAACCAACCGTGGCCAACTTTCTGCCGGAACATTTGCAGCAACGCGCGACCGAGACCGAATACGCCACGCGTCTGGCCAGACTGCGCAGCCGCTTTCCGCAGTATTTCCTCCATGGAACGATGTTGCGCCCGCCTCGCCTCGAGGTTGCGGACGCCACCATCAATATCTCGCGGCTGTCCATTTATGCCGGCCAACAGGGCGGCTTGAAGATTTATGAAAAGCGCGTGCCGCTGGCACTGGCCAATGCCTGGCGGGGCCGGGATGGCGGGGTCGCCATGGTGCTGGGCTCCATCGCGGATGCACCGTTGGACTTGTCGCTGGTCTGGGATGCCGGCGAGTATGGCTTGCCGAACCGGGGCTGGATCTATCGAACTGATCTGGGAGGACGGGAGTTGGTGGGGGAGTTTGACGCCGTCGGATCGTCGTTGCGGCTGACATTACCTCCGCGTGGGGCTTGCCTACTGGAGTTCCGCCCGCAGCGGGTACGTTGACCTTTCGTCGGTCAGGTCAAAAATCCGTGTTCATCTGTGCCCATCCGTGGTTAAATCCTGCCGCACTTTGTGAATACGAAGCGGTCATCGGACTGGAAACCCACGTCCAGCTTAAAACGAAATCGAAGAGGTGGTGCGGTTGCCATCCGACGGAACTGGGATACCCTTTGCGGAGCTTGAACCATCAGACGCATGAAGATTTCTGACGATTACAAAGCCAAATTCCGTCTCTGGGCCGCGAATCCGCAGGTCGTCCCCGCGCCGGCTCCGCTTAAGATTCCGCATTTCAGGAGTAAACGCTTTAACTCGCATTCGGAAATGAATGCCTGGAAAGCTGCGCTGCTTCAGCACTTCGCGCAATCCGCGCCAGAGAAATGAGTGCGGCGACCATCAAGTTGCACTTGAGGTTTGGCGAAACATGTCGATTGCGTATAGTGGAAATCTCGAACCTCTCAGTGCTGGCGCTGGCCGCCCCTCGCACAGATTTTGATTCCTTATTGGAACGCCCCGAACTCGCTCGCGCCGGTGTTTATCTTCTCCTTGGTGAGAAGGTCGGCAAGAGAAAGCCGCTTGCATACATCGGCGAAGCTGAAAATGTTCGCGAGCGCTTGAAACAGCATTCCGCGAAAGATTTTTGGAAGCATGCCTTAATATTAACTGACAAGGATGAGAATTTGACCAAAGCGCACGTCCGATATCTGGAGGGGCGGCTAATTCAGCTTGCCAAGGCTTCGGGTCGTTACGAGATGCAGAACACGCAAGGCAGCGGGGCGAAGCTGCCTGAGAGCGAGAAGGAGACGACAGAATTCTATTTATCTTGGATTCTCCAGTTGTTGCCCGTGTTGGGTTGTGATCTCCTCTTTGCCAACGTAGAGAGGCAGGAAGCGCCAGAATCCAAAACACCCAAAAGCGCTGATTTCCGAAACGCTCTTGAAGGGTTGGGAAAAAGTTTGAACTCGAAACACCGTGAGATGCTCCGCACACATTTTCTCGCTCCTGCTCACAAATTGACGGCACGGCAGATGGCTGAGAAAATCGGCTATGCTGGTTACGCTGCGGCCAACTTGCATTACGGTCGGCTTGGTCGCCTTTTGGGCAAGAAGCTCGGTCTGCCTGAAGAAGATTGTCATATCGGCGTCCTCGTGGACTTTGTTCGACCGAACACGGAAGGCAACAGTGAGTGGATTTGGATACTCCACCCTGAATTGGCGAAAGCCCTCGAAGACCTCGGTTGGATTTGATTCGGCTTTTTACGTCATTCAAAAATCCGTGTTCATCTGTGCCCATCCGTGGTTAAATCCTGCCGCACTTTATGGAATACGAAGCGGTCATCGGACTGGAAACTCACGTCCAGCTTAAAACAAAATCGAAGATGTGGTGCGGTTGCGCCAATCAGTACGGCGCCGAACCGAATACCAATGTCTGCCCGGTTTGCCTCGGCCTGCCCGGCGTGTTGCCGGTCCCCAACGACGAAGCGCTGCGTCTGACCGTGCTCACCGGCCGGCTGCTCAATTGCGAAATCCCGCGCTTCGCCAAGTTCGACCGGAAGAGTTATTTCTATCCGGACATGCCCAAGAATTATCAGATCACCCAATACGATCAGCCCTCGACCGCCAACGGTTATGTGGAGTTTGAATTCGACGGGGACGCCGCGAGCGCCGGTCTGGCCCGGGTGCGGATCACCCGCGCCCATCTGGAAGAGGACGTGGGGAAGAGCACGCACTTCGAGCGCCACAGCGGCTTGGACTTCAATCGCGCCGGCGTGCCGCTCATGGAAATTGTGTCCGAACCGGACATCACCAGCCCGACGATGGCTTATGAATACCTCAATGCGCTCAAGGACATTCTCATCTACGGCGGCATCAGCGATTGCGACATGGAGAAGGGCATGGTGCGCTGCGACGTTAACGTGAGCGTGCGGCCCGTGGGCGCCAAGGCGCTGGGCGCGAAGATTGAGATCAAAAACATGAACAGCTTTTCCGGCGTGCGCCGTGCCCTCGAATACGAAATCCCCCGCCAGATCGAGGTACTTCGCGGGGGCGGCAAGTTGGTGCAATCCACCCGCCGCTGGGACGATGAGGCCGGCATCACCGAAGAGATGCGCACCAAGGAGGACGCGCATGATTACCGCTATTTTCCCGACCCCGACCTCATGCCGCTCGCGCCCTCCGAGGCGTGGCTCGCCGAGGTGCAGGCACGGGTGGTCGAGCTGCCGCTGGCGCGCAAGCAACGCTTCATGCGCGAGTACCAATTACCCGCCCCGGACGCCGAGACGTTCAAGAATGACGTGCCGCTGGGAGAATATTTCGAAGGCATCGCCCGCCAGTCAAAGAATCCTAAGGCGGTTGCGAACTGGGTCATCAACAACCTGCGCGCCAAACTTTCCGAAAGTAGCAGCCGACGTGAGGAGGCTCTCAGTGAAGAATCCGGTCCCCTCTCCCTTTCCCTCTCCCCATCGGATGGGGAGTGGGTGGCGCACCCGGGTGAGGGGTTGGCCAACCTCAAGTTCCCTCCCGCCGCCTTGCTCGAACTCGTCAGCCTCGTCGAAGCCAGGACGATTAGCAGCGCCGCCGCGCAGCAGGTTTTTGCGGAGATGTTTGACACCGGCAAATCCCCGTCGGCCATCGTCCAGGAGAAGGGGTTGGCCCAGGTCAGCGACACCGGCGCGATCGAGCAGTTCTGCGATCAAGCCATCGCGGCCAATCCCGGCCCGGCCGCCGATTTCAAAGCCGGCAAGGTCGCCGCCCTGAATTTCCTCAAAGGTCAGGTGATGAAGTTGAGCAAGGGCAAGGCGAATCCTTCGCTCATTGGTGAAATTTTGGAGGCAAAACTCAAAGCATAACTCGCTGCGATGAGATTTCGATCGAACGATTATCCCAGACGTGCGTTTCTCAAAATCAGTTCGGCAGCCGCCGGCGGACTCGCGTTGGGAGGAATCGGCTGGCCAACGCTGGCTGCTACAGGTGGCAAGGCGTCCAACATGGCGGTAAGTGATCTGCCCATGGGCAGCGCGCCCAAGCCGGTTTCGCTTCCGCATTTTCCGAGTCGCCTCCATGCCTTCGTCTGGCGCAACTGGCCGTTGGTGACGCCCGAACGCATGGCGCAAGTGGTCGGGGCCAAACCCGCGGATATCAAACGCCTGGGTCGCGCGATGGGGTTGGGCGATCCGCCCCACATCACCCGTGATCAGCAGGCGCGTTCTTATCTCACGGTCATCAAGCGCAACTGGCATTTGCTCCCGTACGAACAACTGCTGCAGCTGCTCGGCTGGACGCCGGAGCAGATGGCTTTCACCTTGCGCGAAGATGATTTTCTTTGGGTCAAACTGGGCAACCTCAAGCCGCAATGCGAACCGTTATTCTATCAACCGCCGGACGAGAAAGCCCTGCGCCGCGAGCAGGAGATTGCGCAGATCGTTCGCGAAGAGTTTTCGGCTGACGCCAGCAGAGCCGAAGAGCCGCTCTTCAGTTTCGTCACGGAACTTTCGCGCCGGCCGCATCAACTCTCAACTCTGAACCCTCAACCAGCAGCCAACCTCCGCTTCTGCTATTCCTACTTCGCGCTCTACGGCGATCCGTTGCTGGAGAAACACGCCGATCCTTATCCGGATGGACTCCTGGCGCGGCTGGCGCAAGCCGGCGTCAATGGCGTATGGCTGCAAGCGGTGTTGCACAAGCTCGCTCCCTTTCCCTGGGAGCCGGAACGCAGCGAGCGGCATCAGGAACGTTTGAAGAATTTGCGGGCACTCGTTGCCCGGGCACGAAAGCACGGCATCAAGATTTTGCTGTACTTGAATGAGCCGCGCGCCTTGCCGCTGCGATTCTTCGAAAGCCGACCTGGACTCAAGGGCGTGGTCGAGGGCGATCACGCCGCGCTTTGCACGAGCGTGCCAGAGGTCCAAGACTACATCGTGAAGTCCATCACTACCATCTGCCGCGCGGTGCCGGATTTGGGTGGTTTCTTCAGCATCAGCGGCTCGGAGAACCTGACCAACTGCTGGTCGCACGGCGGTGGCGCAAAGTGTCCACGGTGCGGCAAGCGTCCGGCGGCGGACGTCGTGGCTGAAGTCAATCGACTGTTTGTTGATGGAATCAAGCAGGCCGGCACGAAGGCGCAATTCATCGCGTGGGATTGGGGTTGGAACGACGCCTGGGCCGGGGACGTGATTCGCCAGTTGCCGGCGGAGGCCGCCTTGCAGAGCGTGAGCGAATGGAGCCTCCCGATCGAGCGCGGCGGGGTCAAGTCCGAGGTGGGCGAGTATTCAATCTCCTCGATTGGTCCCGGTCCGCGCGCACAACGCCACTGGAAGATCGCCCGCGAGCGCGGGCTCAAGACCATCGCCAAGATCCAGGCCGGTTGTACGTGGGAGCTTTCCGCCGTGCCCTACATTCCCGCCGTCGAAAACGTTGCCCGCCATGCGGAGAATCTTCGCCGGGCGAATGTCGACGGCCTGATGCTCGGGTGGACGCTGGGTGGCTATCCCTCGCCCAACCTGGAAGTCGTGTCCGAGGTGCTGGCAGGCGCACCCACGGACGAAGCCATGCAACGCGTCGCGGAACGACGGTTTGGCCGGGAACTGGCCCCGGCGGCAGTGAAGGCGTGGCGGGGATTCAGCGCGGCGTTTAGTGAGTTTCCGTATCATGGCGGCCTGGTTTATAACGCGCCGCAACAAGTCGGCCCCGCCAATTTGCTTTGGGCCGGGCCCACCGGGTACGCGGCCACGATGGTGGGATTTCCGTATGACGACCTGAATGGCTGGCGGGCGATCTATCCACCGGAGATTTTTGTGCAGCAGTTTGAGAAAGTCGCCGATGGGTTCGACCGCGCGCTGACGGAACTTAGAGCAACCCTCTCCCCGTCCCTCCCCCGTCCGACGGGAGAGGGAGAATCATCGTCAGCCACGGGCGTCACTTCCGCGCAACGCCGGGCCTTGGCCGAGGAATGTGGCGTGGCGGAGGCGGCGGCCATTCATTTCCGCACTTGCGCCAACCAGGCGCGATTTGTAATGGCCCGTCAGGCGCTGGCCGCGGCGAGCAACGAAGAAGCGGCCGCGCCGCCGCGTGCCGCCATGGATGAAATGTTGCGGGCGGAGATTACGCTGGCCCGGCGGCTCCATGCCATTCAATCGCGTGATTCGCGGATCGGCTTCGAAGCCTCGAACCAATACTATTACGTGCCGGTGGATCTGATGGAAAAAGTTGTGAACTGTCATTATCTGCTCACCCAACTTTCATTGCGATGATTCTGCACCGCGGCGCAAGAACCCCCGTCGGGTGCTCAGGGGTGAAGGTATGTTAAACGCCGCCCAAACCGTTCGCGCCATTTCAATCTTCGTTTTTGGCGTGGGCATCCTCGCGGCTGGCGGCCTCGGTTGTTCGGCCCCCGCCCGCCGCAGCCAACCCGCCTTGTTGCGCGTGATGACGTACAACATTCACCACGGCGAAGGCCAGGACGGCAAGGTGGACATATTGCGCATCGCTCAACTGATCCAGCGCGAGCGGGCGGACATTGTGGCGTTGCAGGAAGTCGACAAAGGCTGTGCGCGTACCGACCGGCGTGATCTGCCGGCCGAATTGGCGGCGTTAACCGGCCTGACTTGTGTGTTCAGCAATAATTTTTCCTTTCAAGGGGGTGAGTATGGCAACGCGGTGCTGACCCGGTTTCCCGTGCTGCGGGCGACGAATAATCATTACTCCACGATCCGGGGCGGCGAGCAACGCGGTTTGTTGCAGCTCGTCCTTGATATTCACGGCCGCGAACTGGTGTTCATGAACACGCATCTTGATCACCGGCTGGATGACGCTGAACGGTGGTCCAGCGTGGGTGAAATTGAAGCCCGGATGCAGTTTTACGGTCAGCGTCCGGTCATTTTGTGCGGCGATTTCAACGCCACCCCGGAGAGCCGCGTCAGCCGCCGGCTCGGCGAACGGTTCCACGACACTTGGGCGCGGATTGGTCATGGCGACGGCTTTACCCTTCCGTCGAACCAACCCAGCCAGCGCATTGATTACATTTGGACCACCAAGGACAAGCGGCTGGCCCCGCTTCGGGCGTGGGTGCCGGCATCCGCGGCGTCCGATCATTTGCCCGTGGTGGCGGAGTTTCACCTGTATTCCGATTGAACCCATAATCCACCATGCGGAGGCAGTCGGCTGCCCAAGCAACCTTTCGAAATGAAACGAGCTTTTCCCAGGTGCATTAACTACTTGCTGCTGCTGCTTTTCCCGATGGTCACGGCCGGCCAGGCACCGACCCGGCTGAGCGACATCGAAACCGGCCGGATCGAACAGAAATCAATCCGCAAGTTTCTTAAAGCGCAGTCGAAACGCGGGATTGTTTATTTTGAGGACTTTGTTGCGTCCGTGGATGAAACCACTGACCGCAGCAAGTTTGATTTTGACTCCCACCCGTTTCACCTTCGCCAGGCGCCGGCCTCCGCTTGGCAGGCCTACCTCACCACCCCACCGGCCCAAATGTGGCGTGGGCGAACCGTCGCCTGCGGATTCATTTATTCGCCGGTGCGCCATCGTGCTTTTTTCCCCGGTGAGGACTACCCGGGATTGGAGACCGGCCAGATATATTTCATCGAGATGCGGATCTTGTTCGGGTTGGTCAAATTCCCGGTTTGCTTTGTGGTGACCAAAGTTGATCCAGAGCAACGGACCATTGCGTTCAGTTACGTTTCCTCGGGGGCCTCCGAAGGCGAGCAGACGATCCGGTTAATGGACGACGGCAAGGGGGAAACCGAGATTCTTCACTCCACGATTCATCAAACCGGCAATGTATTTCGGGACAAAATTTTGTACCCCATTTATCACCGCAAAGCGATTCGTGAGGTCCACCGAAATATCAAACAGCACCTCGACCACCAGGAATAGCCATGGTCATCGGCGACCCATTCCCGAGAGGTGATACTAGCAGTGGCAGCGGCGGCGATGGGGTTCGTGCTGCCAAGTAGAGGTCTTTGTGCAGCGATGGTGCGCGAGGCGGGAGTTGAACCCACAACCTTCGGCTTCGGAGACCGACGCTCTATCCAGTTGAGCTACTCGCGCATTACTGAGACAGGCTACCAAGGGATCCACCCTGGCTCAATCGTTATCTACATCCGGGATACGGGCAGGTGGGGATCATCGCCGGCCGTAACCGGCGGCCTGACTCTTTCAGCAGCTGCCGGCAAAGGCTCCGGCTTTGCCGCAGGTTCTGGGTGTTCCGTTCCTTTGCTCCGTCCAAACCAAGGCCGGCCTCCCGCCTGCACCCCGGTTGGCAGTTGCCGGCACCAAAAGGATTGAACCGCCGGCCGGGACGACCTAGCTTGACGCCATGACTATGCGATTTCGCCGGCTCGGTTTGCCTGTCTCTCCTCACAACGCGTTTTTCAACTGAGCTCTGCGCGTGCTTAACCGGCGTCAACAATTCAGCAAGCTGATCAATTTTTTTGGCCCGCTCCTGGGTCTGCTCTTTGTCATCGGGGTGTTCTGTTCCAATGGCGAGGTGCGCCCTTATTTTCTCACCGGCGCAAACTTCAAAATCATCCTCACCCAAACGGTCATCGTTGCCATCTGTGGGTTGGGGATGACGATGATCATTGTCAGCGCTGGCATCGATCTGAGCGTGGGTTCGGTCGTGGCCCTCACGGGTGTGCTCGGGGCGGTGCTCGCTTTGAAAAACTATCCGCCGTGGCAGGTGGTCCTGCTGACGGTGGGGGCGGGTGGTTTGATCGGCTTGATCAACGGCACGATCATTGCCGGTTTTCGCATGCTGCCGTTCATCGTGACGCTTGGCATGATGGGGGTGGCGCGGGGATCGGCCAAGTGGCTCGCGGGCAATCAGGCCGTGAATTATCCCGAATCACCCCTCAACCGGATCATGGCGCTCGATGCGCCGGATCAGTTGTTTCCACTGCCGTGGGGCGTTTGGATTGCCGTTGCGCTCGCGGTGACCATGGCTATCGTGATGCGGCAAACCGTGTTCGGCCGCTACATTTTTGCCGTTGGCTCGAATGAGACTGCCGCGCGGCTTTCCGGCATTCGCGTCCGCTGGCACAAAGCGTTGATCTACGGCCTGGCGGGATTGTTTTTCGGCCTGGGCGGGCTGATGCAGCTCTCGCGGCTAACGCAGGGGGATCCGTCCGTGGCCATCGGCTTGGAACTCGATGTGATAGCGGCGGTGGTGATTGGCGGGGCGAGCTTGAACGGCGGCAGCGGCAGCATACTGGGTTCAATGATCGGCGCGCTCATTATGGCGGTTCTGCGTAATGGCTCCAACCAAAGCGGCTGGCCAACTTACATGCAGGAGATCATCATCGGCCTCGTTATCATCCTGGCCGTCGGCCTCGATAAATTCCGGCAGCGCCGCGTGGATTGATGGCGGCCGCAATTGATTGCCTGCGGGAGGTATTCTTAATCGTAATCTTAATCTTCCTCCTAATCTTCGCTCCAGGTTTTCTGGTAACAAAAGATTAAAAGTAAGATGAAGATTAAGAACCGAACATTGCCCATGAACTCTAACTCCAGCCCAGACCCGATTGTGCGCTGGCGAGGGCCGTAACCTACTGCGCCCGGATCGAGCCTACGTAACTGATGGGGATGAACACGCCGCTGCCGACATGTTGCAGCTCTACCGCGGACAGGCGCGAGCCAGTCAGGTAGCCGGTGGCGCCGGGCGTCGTCGTGGCTTCCGACGAAATGTAAACCGGATTGGAATTGGCGACTGCGACCATGGTGCTGCCATCGCCAGAGACGGCGGCCCCGGAATAAATCGTGACACTCGTCGGCAGATTCGGTCTTTGCTGCCAGGTCATCCCGGAATCCGTGGAAACGTAAACTCCGCCGCCGTTCGACACGGCAATCATCCGCGCGCCGTCATCCGAGCAACTCACACTGGTCCAATTGGCGGTGATGCCGTTGGGCACCCACGTGACCCCATAGTCCGGCGATACATAAAGGAAGCCGGCATTGACGCCGGCAACCAGCCGGCTGCCGTCGGCGGACGAGGCGATACAGGTCCAGGCGCGATTGCTTTCACGCGGAATCCAACTACCACTGACACCGTTGGTGGCGGAGGTATAGATTTGCAGACCTTGAATAATCGCCACTACGTTTGAGCCGTTGCCGGAGGACGCGACGCCGGACCAACTAAACGCACCGGATAGCGACGGAAGTGCTGGCCAGGTTGCGCCGGAGTCGGTTGAGACAAAAACCCCGACATTTGCGGCGCAGGCGATGAGCTTGGTGCCGTCCAAAGAGGAAGCGACCGACGTCCAGTTCCGACTGCCCGCCCCGGGGCGTTGCGTCCAGTTGGTACCCGCGTCCGTGGAGGTATGAATGAAACCGGGATTCACAGCGGCCACCAGTTTCATGCCATCGGCCGACGAAGCCACGGAAGACCAGCCCAAGCTCCCCAACCCACCGGCCCGCACCGTCCAATTCACGCCGTAATTGGTGGAGGTAAAAATATTGCCGCCGTTGACCACCGCCACGAGTTTACTGCCGTCCGACGACGATGCCACCGCTTCCCAAATACGGCTTGTTTCGTTGGTCCGCCAGGCAAAGCCCACGGCGTCGGTCAGATTCGCCACCTGGATGACCTGGCCGGCATTCTGGGCCACCACCCAGCCGCCGTTGCCGGCACCGGTCACGCGGATCGTCTCGCCGACGCGAATGTTGGCCGTGGCCGGCAACGTCACAACGACCGGCGCGGAATTATTCATGGCGAGATAGCCGAAGTTCGCGATTGCCGTAAGATTGGTTGCCGTGGCGATGTATTCAAAGATGCGGCCCGGCACATTGGTCAGCCCACCGCCGTATCCATAAAAGTTCGTCGCCGAAATTGCGCCTTTGAAAACCGTGTTGCTGGTGTTGAGGAAGGCCACGTTGGTGGACAGTCGTGCGTCCGGTACCGTGCCGACCAGGTTGGTGGCCGGGAGATTCGTTAGGCCGCTCGCGTTGCCGATGAAATTGGTGGCCGTCACGCTGCGCGTGAACACGACTTGGTTCGTCAACAGGGCCACGTTTGTCGAGAGGCTGGTGTCGGAGATTTTACCGCTCAGGTTGGTGGCTGGAAGGATGCCGCTGTAGTTCGCCGCCCGGATCGCATAAGGCGTGGAGTTCAAGGCCTGCCGCGGCACGAGGATATTGTAGCTCGGGTCGCCCGGGCCATGGACGGCGATCTCCAGCCAGCGCGGACTGCCACTAAAAACGGCATCGCCAAAATCCAGGGCCGCGGTGAACAACCCGTTGGTCACGGGCGTGGCGAGTTTGGTGATGGTGACGCCGCTCTGGGTGCCCGCGGTCGGTGCATTGAAAAGGCTGAATTGCAAATCAAACAATCCCGTGGCCGGCACCCCGCCGAGATTCAGCCGGCCTTGATAGGTGAACGCGTTGGTTTGGGCACTGGCTATCCCGCCAAACCACCCGAGCCACAGAATGATCAACAATTTCTTTTGCACCCGGCCAGCTTATCACAGGTGCTAGCGCCGACAAGACGCAAGCGCCACATGGGTGGCCGGACCCCGCAAACGCCATCTCGACAATGCGGCAAACCTTTTTTACGCTGGCGGCAGCATGACTGATCCACGCTATCTCAAACTGGCCAAACTCCTCATCACTTATTCGACGCGGGTCCAGCCGGGCGACCGCGTATTGCTCGACCTGACGGATGTACCCGATGAAATGGCGGTCGAATTGATCCGGGCCGTGCGCGCCGCTGGCGGCACCCCGCTGATCGACGTGCGGCACACCCGGGTTTCGCGCGAAGTGTTGCGGGGCACCAACGAGAAGCACGCCGCGCTCCTCCGTGATCTGGAACTGGCGCGGATGAAAAAGATGCAGGTGTACATCGCCATTCGCGGTTCGGATAACACCAGCGAAAACTCCGATGTGCCCGCCGACCGCATGGCGCTTTACTCCCGCATTATCCGGCCCGTCCTCGACTGGCGGGTGAACAAGACCCGCTGGTGCGTGCTGCGCTGGCCGTCCCCGAGCATGGCGCAGGCCGCCGGCATGAGCACCGAGGCGTTCGAGAATCTTTACTTCGATGTTTGCACGATGGACTACCGCAAGATGGCGCGGGCGATGGTGCCGCTGCAAACCCGGATGTAGAAAGCCAATCGGGTGCAACTCAAGAGCCCCGGCACGGATCTCACCTTCAGCATCAAGAACATCGGGGCCAAGATGTGCGAGGGCCTGTTGAACATCCCCGACGGGGAGGTGTTCTCCTGTCCGGTGAAGGACTCCGTGAACGGCGTCATCCAGTTCAACACGCCGACGATTTACTCGGGCACGAAGTTCGAGAACGTACGGCTCGAATTCAAGGACGGCAAAGTCGTGAAGGCCACGTCCAACAACACCAAGCGATTGAACGAGATCCTGGACACCGATGCCGGCGCCCGCTACGTGGGCGAATTCGCGTTGGGCTTCAATCCCTACATCTTGAATCCAATGTGCGACATCCTGTTCGACGAAAAGATCGCCGGCTCGCTGCATTTCACGCCGGGGCAGGCGTACGAGATTTGCGACAACGGCAATCGCAGCGCGGTGCACTGGGACATGGTGCTGATCCAGCGCAAAGAGTGGGGCGGCGGCGAAATCTGGTTCGACGGTGAACTCATCCGTAAAGACGGCCTGTTCCTGCCGAAAGACTTAAAACCGTTGAATCCGCAGAACCTGAAGTAAGCCACCCGCCGCGCATGGCCGACACGCCTCCCAAGCTCCGCATGGCCGCGCCGGAATCGGCGGAACTCATCGCGAAACGACTCGAACGCGAGCAGATCAATGCGAATCGTGAACGCGAGTTCGGCCTGGAACAATCGCTCGGCCAGTTCCGGGTCGGCTCCGTCAAGGCGCTCAATACCGTTCCGCTGACCCGCGGGCTCGAAGATCAGATCAGCTATGCCACACCGGCCCAGCTGGCCGAACAGCTGCGCCGCGATGAACTCGATGCCGCGCTCGTCAGCGTGGTCGAGCCGCTGCTGAACGATCGCTACGATATTCTCGATGGCGTCGCCGTCGCCTCCCTGGGCGAGGTGCGCAGTGTGTTCCTGGCGCACCGCGCGCCGTTGGAATCAGTGCGCGAAGTTTTCTGCGACCCGGCTTCGCTCACGAGTGTGCTGCTGTTAAAGGTGCTACTGGCGGAACGCGGACTGAAGCCGGAGTTCAAGCCGCTGGAGAGCTATACGGCGGCGAAGGAGAAAGACTTTGTCCTGCTCATCGGCGACGCCGCACTGGATTTCGCCCTGGCTCCGCACGAACACGAAATTTTGGATCTGGGCACGGCCTGGTTTGAACTGACCGCGCTGCCGTTCGTGTATGCTGTGTGGGCGTTGCGGCGCGGAATCGAGAACCGGGAGCTGCGCCGCCAGTTGCGCGAGGCGAAGGATTTCGGCATGGACACCCTCGACCACATCATCCAGAGCCGGACGGAATATTCCGCGGATTTTCGCAAGGACTACTTCAGCTGGCATCTGCACTATTACCTGGGCACGGACGAAAAGCGCGGAATTGCGAAGTTCATGGCGTTGCTGCGCCAGCACGGTTTCGGGCCCGTCTTCGAGCCGAAGTTCGTCAGCTAACAAATCCGTGGCAACTGCTCACCGCTGGGCATGGAGAGAATCCGCTTCGCCCCGATGCGGCTCTTCAAGGTGACCAGCGGACTGGCTCGTTCAGTAATGTTGCCAATGACGGCTGCGCCGCCACTGACGGCATGGCCGCGCAGGATGGCTAACGCCCGCTGCGCGTCCCGGGCCGGAAGAAAAACGACAAACCGGCCTTCATTTGCCACGTGCCAGGGATCGAGCCCGAGCAGCTCGCACGCGGCGTGAACATCTTCCCGTACCGGAATCAACTTCTCCTCCACCGCCAGTTTCACCCCCGCAGCCCCGGCGATTTCGTTGAGCCCACTCGCCAATCCACCGCGCGTCAAGTCGCGCAGGCAGTGGATTTCAATTCCGGCTTTGATCAGCTCCAGCACGGGTTCGTGCACCGGCGCAGAATCGCTTTCGATCTGACTCTCAAACTGCAGCCCCTCGCGCACCGCCATGATGGCCATGCCGTGCCGGCCCAAATCCCCGCTGACCATGATTGCGTCGCCGGGTTGGACGTTTTGGGGAGTGATTCTTAAAGCGTGTTCGATGACGCCAAGGCCGGTGGTGTTGATGAACAATCCGTCGCCCTTGCCTTTGTCCACGACTTTCGTGTCGCCTGTGACGATCGTCACTCCGCAGCGTTCGGCGGCATCGCGCATCGAACCCACCACGCGCCACAACGTCTCCATGGGCAGCCCTTCCTCGATGATGAACCCGCAGCTCAGGTAAAGCGGGCGCGCTCCGCTCATGGCGAGATCGTTCACCGTTCCATGGACCGCCATTGAGCCGATGTCGCCGCCCGGAAAGAAAAGCGGTCGCACGACGTAAGAATCCGTGGTCATCGCCATCGGGCCGGGTGGAACGGTGAATTGGGCCGAATCATGGCGCACGTCGAGGATGGGATTGCTGAACGCTTTGCCGAAGACATCCTCCAGCAATTGGTGCATCAATTGGCCACCGCCGCCGTGAGCCATCAGGACTTGCGGATACTGCTGGAGCGGCAGCGGGCAGCTGGCGTTGAATTCGGGAGTTTTCATTTTGCGCACGCTGCTTCGGCAGCGTTGTGCCGACGATACCGGAAGTAGGCCGCACACGCGCCTTCGCTCGATACCATGGTTGCTCCCAGCGGATGCTCGGGGGTGCAGCGCAGGCCGAACGCCGGACACTCGTGCGGTGTGAGGTGCCCTTGCAAGACCTGCCCGCTCAAGCAGTCCGCAGGTTCGTCCACATGGCGCTCGCGGAGGCCGAACTTCTGTTCCGCGTCGAATGCGGCATACTCATCTTTCAAGCCCAGGCCGCTGGCGGGAATCTCCCCGACCCCACGCCACTTGCGCGGTACGACGCGGAAAACCTCGCGCATGAGCCGCTGGGCAGGTTGGTTGCCCTCCCGGCGGACGGCGCGGGCATATTGATTCTCCACTTCGGCACGACCGGATTCCAGTTGCTGTACGCACATCAGAATTCCCTGCAAAATGTCCAGCGGTTCGAAGCCCGTGACAACGATGGGCACCCGATACTTCGCAGCGAGCGGCGGATATTCCTCATAGCCCATCACCGCGCAAACATGTCCGGCGGCCAGAAACGCCTGGACGCAGCTGTTGGGCGAGGACATAAGGGCCTCGATAGCCGGCGGGACGAGCACGTGTGAAATGAGCAGGGAGAAATTCTTCAGCCCTTTCTGCGCCGCCTGAAACACCGCCATCGCGGTCGCGGGGGCGGTGGTCTCGAACCCGACCCCGAAAAACACCACTTCCCGGGTGGGGTTCTGCTCCGCGAGCGTTACGGCATCGAGCGGCGAATAGACCATCCGTACATCGCCGCCCATGGCCTTTACCCTCAGTAAATCCGTGGTGCTGCCGGGCACCCGGAGCATGTCGCCAAAGGAGGTAAAGATCACGTCCGGCCGCGCCGCAATCTCCAGCGCCTTGTCGATCATTTCGAGCGGCGTCACGCACACCGGACAACCCGGTCCATGGATGAGGTTGATCGTCCTTGGCAGCAGTTCATCGATTCCGAACTTTACGATCGCATGGGTCTGTCCTCCACAAACCTCCATGATGTTCCACGGCTGCGTCGTCACACGGTGGACCTCCTGGGCGAGTTGTTGCGCCAGGGCTGCATCGCGGTACTCGTCCAGGAATTTCATGGCCCGCCTTCGTTAAGTTCGGCCAGCTCGTTCATCTCCTTCAAATAGGCAAAGACTTTCTGCGCCTCCTCCTCGTCCACGCGACTCAAGGCAAAGCCCGCATGGACGATGACATAATCGCCAATCATCGCTTCCGGCACGTAGGCGAGTGAGGCTTCCTTGCGGATGCCGCCGAAGTTGACCTGCCCCATGCGCGTCACCGGGTCATTGCCGCTGATGCGTTCGATTCGACCTGGAATGGCGAGGCACATGGATCAACGTGAGACGTGATGCGTGACTTGCGCTGCCGGAGTGCGAGCTTCATCCGGCGTCAAGGTTGTCAGCCAAGCATCGTCCGCAACCAGAAGCGGCTCAGCTTCGGGCGGGTGCGGTGGCGGAAGCGCTGCGCACCGCCCGGCCGGCGCTCGTCGCGCCGCCATGATTTGGCCCAGCGCAATGCCGCCATCATTCGGCGGCACCCGTTGATGCCAATACGGCTGAAAGCCCTCCGCCTGCAAGCGCCGGATCGTTCGCTCGGTCAGATAACGGTTTTGAAAACATCCGCCGGACAAAACGACTCGCTGCTCACCACATTCCTTTGCCACGGTCACAATCGCTTCGACAAGTGCGTTATGAAACTTTGCCGAGATTCGGCTGACGGTAAGGCCCTGGCCCAGGTCCTTCAGCAGTGCCTCGATCATCAGCGCCCAATCCAATATCCATGACGACGGTCCGGTGACGAGAGGCAGGGAGTAGGCCTCGTCCGTAGCCAGTCCGTCCAGCGCGAACTCCAGCTCCATGGCCGCCTGGCCTTCGAACTGCGTTTGCTCGCGCCGCAACACCAAGGCAGCGACAGCGTCGAACAACCGGCCGATGCTCGAACAACGCGGTGAGTTGACGTTCCGTTCCAACATGGCTTCGAGCGTGGCAAGTTCCGCGGGCGAAAAAGCCGGCGCCAAGATTTGACGCTGCTGGACCCGGTCGTTTTGCGGGGACCCGGCGAGTTCCTGCAGCAAACCCAGCGCAGTCCGGCGCGGTTCCCGGATGGCCGCATCCCCACCGGGCAGAGCAAAAGACCGCAAGTGGGCAATCCGTTCGACGTTTTCCGGCGTGACATGGAAGAATTCGCCACCCCAGATCGTGCCATCGAACCCATAGCCCGTGCCGTCCCAAGCCACGCCGAGGGCGGGCAACGCCACCTCGTTTTCCGCGATGCACGAGAGGACGTGGGCGATATGGTGCTGAACCTGAAACAATCGCGGAGTGCCGTTGTCCTCCTTCGCCGCAACGGCGGATCGAGTTGTGGCTTTGGTCGTGCCCGGCATTGCCGGAGCTGCAGAAGGCTGCGGCTGGCGACGGCTGTGCTCCATCGCAAACCGGGTGGAAAGATAATCGGGATGCAAATCGGCGGCGATGACCTCTGGCCGCGCATCGTAAAGCTGCGGCAAATCAGCGGTCGCACGGCGAAACGCGTTGTGCGCCGGCTGACTTGCCAGATCGCCGATGTGCTGGCTGAGGAAAACCTGATCGCCGACCGCCATCGCCACGGCATTCTTCAAATGTGCGCCTACCGCCAGGATGTTTTGCCCTCCAGCCTCCGCGTCCGCCGTCGGAATCGGCAGGGGCGCGTAGCCGCGGGCCCGGCGCAAGACCATTTCCCGATCCAGCATGACCCGCACAATGGAATCATCGATGGGCCGGACAATCGGCCGGTTATGCACCAGGAACACATCGGCAATGCCCGACAGCCGTTCAAGCGCTTCCTGGTTGTCGATGCAGATCGGTTCGTCACTCAAGTTGCCGCTGGTCGCCACCACGGGAAAGCCAAGCTCGGCCATGAGCAAATGATGAATTGGATTTGCCGGCAGCATCACGCCGAGGTTCGGATTGCCGGGAGCAACCAGATCTGCGATTAGGGAACTGCCATTTGCGATTCGCCGGAGCAGCACGATTGGGGCTTCCGGGGAAACGAGGAGGCGTTCTTCCAGTGGCGAAACTTCACATACCGCGTTCACGCTTGCGAGCGATGGGAACATCAGCGCGAACGGCTTTTCCTCGCGCTGTTTTCGTTCGCGCAGTCGGCCCACGGCCTTTTCGCTTCGGGCATCAGCCATGAGGTGATAGCCACCTATGCCTTTGACGGCAACAATCTGGCCGCAACGGAGAACGTGGGCGGTCAGGAGCACCGCATCGTATTGATGCGCCAGCCGGCGGGGTGGTTCGAACTCGCCGTCCCAGCCGCAGCCGGGCCGGGGCCAAGTCGTCGAGACGCCCGGCCACAATTCCAGTTGCGGTCCGCACTCCGGACACGCATTCGGCTGCGCGTGGAAACGGCGGTCGCGCGGGTTGTCGTACTCCGCCTGACAGGCCGGACACATCCGGAACGATTTCATCGTCGTCTGCGCGCGGTCGTAGGGCAGGGCATTGAGTATGCTAAAACGCGGCCCGCAGTTGGTGCAGTTGGTGAATGGGTACTGATGGCGCCGATTCAAGGGATCGCGGATATCGCGCAGGCAATCGGGACACGTGGCGATGTCCGGCAGGATCAAGGCGGTCTTGCCGCCCCCGGTTGTGCTTGTCCGAATCTGAAACGCGGAGTAGCCAACGGCATCCAGCCACGAACTTTCGAGGCTTTGAATGAAGCTGCGCGGGGGTTTGTCCCGGACAAGACGAAGGAGAAAATGTTCGAGCGCGGGACGTTTTCCCTCCACCTCGATAAACACTCCTTGCGGTGAGTTGGTCACCCAACCACGCAGATCCAATTCCGTGGCCAGCCGAAACACGAACGGACGAAAGCCGACGCCTTGCACCGCGCCACGAACGGCGAGTTTCAGGCGCCCGCAAATGCCAATGGTCGCGTTTGGTTTCACACATTCTCCCATGGATGAAAGTGCCAACGAAAGGATTCTCGTTCGATTTGGCCGGGTTCACCTTGCATCCGTTGCCAAAGGCTGGTCCGGAATTGGCAATGCGGGCAGTCTGGGTTGATTTCTGCCGGCGACGGAGTCAGTTTGGGGCGGACGAGAATGCACGAAGTCTCGCTTATGGCGGAAGCCGTGCGCCTGGCGGAGGAAGCAGCCCGGGCAGCCGGCGGCGGTCGCATCACCGGGTTGAAACTCCGGGTCGGTACGCTCAGCGGGGCGGTGCCGGAGGCGATGCGCTTCGCGTTCGATGTCGTCGCACAGGGAACGCTTGCCGAAGGTGCGTGGCTGGGGATTGAATCGGTCGCACCGGTATGCTGGTGCGCGAGCTGCCAGGCGGAGTTCGCGGGCCAGAGTTTTCTGAGCGAATGCCCGCGCTGCCATGACGTCAGCGGCGATCTCCGGCGCGGCCGGGAACTGAACATCGCCGCCGTGGAGCTTGAATGAGGCATTGTCGCAGCCGACGCGAGTCGGCTCCAACGGTGCGCAGAAAGAGTCAGGGCGGACGCCTGTCCGCTGTTACGAACTGGAATTTATGTGCAAAGAATGCGGATGCGGACTCGGTGGCGGCGCGGTGAACGTCGGCGGGCACTCACACGAACACGGGCACGGTCATGAACATCACCACCATGGGCCTGGGCACCACGATTACCACGGCCATGTCCACGGACCGTTGACTTTGAATCTTAACCGCTCGTTGATGGAGAAAAACGACCGGCTGGCCGGGCGCAACCGGGAGTTTTTCAAAGCGAAGAAACTGCTCGTGCTGAATGTCGTCTCCTCGCCCGGCTCAGGTAAGACCACATTTATCCGCGAAACCGCGGCGCAGCTCGCTGGCAGGTTGCGGGTGGGAGTGATTGTCGGCGACCTTGCCACCGACAATGACGCGGCGCAAATGCGGTCCGCGGGCATTCCGGTGGTGCAGATCACCACCGGCACCGTTTGCCATCTGGACGCGGACATGGTTTCCAAGGCGGCCGCGCAGCTTGATCTGGACAAGGTGGACTTGTTGGTGATTGAAAACGTCGGCAATCTGGTGTGTCCGGCGGACTACGATCTGGGGGAGGATTTGCGCGTGGTGCTGTTGTCCACGACCGAAGGGGAAGACAAGCCGCTCAAGTATCCGCCGATGTTTCACTCAGCCAGGGTTGCCATCGTGACGAAGAGTGATCTGGCGGCGGCCGCGGGCTTCAATCGTGAGCAGGCACTGGCGAATCTCCAGCGGGTGAGTCATCACGCACAAGTCTTCGAGCTTTCCGCCCGGACGGGCGAGGGAATGAAGTTGTGGTTGGATTATTTGGTTAAGGAGCGCCGCGGAATCACCGACGCATAGCGAGGAGCGCCGGATTCCCTTCCCGAGACCGCATCCGTGCCCCCGACCAAGTTCGTGTTGCAGATGCAACATGAACTCGGCACGGCTGAAATGCCCTACAGCTGTTGCTGCTCCGCCACTCGCACCGTTTATCGGCCGGCCAGTTCCCGGACTAGGGCCAACGCCTGCGTGCATCCGCGCTCGGCTTGGGGGGAGAGCGTTTCGCTAAACTCCAAATTCACGGCCGGAATCGTGAGCCACCAAGCGCGGGGGGCGTGACCGAACACGTGGCGGGCGAGCGCGAGCATCGTGCGCGGGTCCGCGGAATGGGCCATCAGCTGGGTGGTCGCACCCGGCTCGATCGGGCGCAACTGGACCGCCTCGGGCGCAGCGACGGCCGCATCCACGAAAACGACCGCCGCTGCTTGCGAAATGGGATCGGCGTGTTCCGGTGAAAGCTGCTGGCAGGTCAATGTGCCCACGCCGGGTAAATTCAATGCCGCCACCGCCTCCGCCACGCGCGGGCCAACGCCGTCGTCGGAGCGCAGCGTGTTGCCGTAGCCGATGACGAGGAGTTCCGGTGCTTTCATTTTCTGGTAGGGACGAGCTGCCGCTTGTCCCTAGCATTTGGTCCGCGCGGAAGCGCGGCCCTGCCAAAATTATCCGCGCCTCACTTCGTTTAAGAGTTTACCGTCCGGCCCGATCAACTGCACATGGAGCGGCATTTGGCCGACGGCATGCGTGGAGCAACTCAGGCACGGGTCGTAGCAACGGATGCCGTGTTCGACGCGATTGAGCAGCGGTTCGGGGATGTCATTGCCGCGAACATAGTGCCGGGCGATCTGGGCCACGGTCTGGTTCATCGCCAGGTTGTTCTCGCCGGTGGCAACGATGAGGTTGACCTTTTGGAGCAGGCCGTTGCGGTCCACCGTGTAATCGTGAAAGAGCGTGCCGCGCGGGGCTTCGCTCACCCCGACGCCCCGCAGATTGTTGATGCCGGCATCCGCGCGGAGGTAGTCGCTCAAAAGCTCGGGGTCGTCCATGTATCGCTCGATGTACTCGAGGGCGGCGAGAATCTCGATCAGCCGCGCGTAGTGATAGAGGAACGACGAGGTGACGGCGCCGCGGCCCAGCTTCTTGAACTGCTTCAATTCCACGTCGGCTTTGGGCACGCCCATGTGTTCGCAAACGTTCAGGCGCGCCAGCGGGCCAACGCGGTAGATGCCCGCCGGGCAACCGAGCGGCAGATAATAGGGCGACTTGAGGTAGGAACTGGTCTGCACGGATTCGCCGATGACTTCGTAGTACTTCTGCGGGTCCACCTGGTCGGCGATGATGCTGCCGCTGCTGTCAATAAACCGAAGTTTTCCGCCGTGATGTTCCCAGGTGCCGTCTTCCGCGATGAGGCCCATGAAGAGGGAAGGGAAGTTGCCGAAGATTTGCAGTTCGCGCTGATGGGTCTCCAGCGTTTTCTTGAAAAGATTGAGGGCCGCTTCAGTGGTGGCAAAGGCCTCGGGCAGCCAGAGGCGGATGCGCTCGCGGCCTTCCACGGTCAACGGAGTTCGCACCCCGCCGGGTACCGCCCACGAAGGATGAATCTTTCGATCGCCGAGAATTTCGATAATCTCCTGGCCGAACTGGCGCAAGCGGATGCCGGCGCGGGCGAGGTCCTTGTTGGAGGCGATCAAACCGAACACATTGCGCTGCGGCGGCGGCGTGTCCCACCCGAGGAGAAAGTCCGGCGCGCTCAGATGAAAGAAGCTCAGAGCGTGGCTTTGCACAAGCTGGCCGAGGTTCATCAGGCGGCGCAACTTGTCCGCCGCCGGCGGG
>CAZIJO010000026.1:0-20915 GCA_964539515.1 uncultured Bifidobacterium sp.
GAACAAGCCATAGTAATCCTTTTGCGTCATCGGATCATATTTGTGATCGTGACAACGCGCGCAACCCATCGTCAGCCCCATCCAAACTGTGGAAGTCGTTTCCACGCGATCCGCGCAGTATTCAGTCAGGAATTCCTCCGGGATGATGCCGCCTTCCTCGTTGATCATGTGGTTGCGGTGAAACCCGGTGGCGATCTTTTGGTCCAGGGTAGGATTCGGGAGGAGATCGCCGGCCAGTTGCTCAATTGTGAACTGGTCAAACGGCAGGTTGCGATTGAACGCCTGGATGACCCATTCGCGCCAGGCGCCCATCTCGCGGTCGCGGTCCACCTGGTAACCGTTGCTGTCCGCAAAGCGCGCGGCGTCCAGCCAATCCTGCGCCATGCGTTCGCCGTAACGCGGCGAGGCGAGCAGTCGATCCACGAGTTGTTCGTAAGCGTTCTGGGAGCGGTCCGCCAGAAATGCCTCCACCTCGGCGGGCGTGGGCGGAATGCCCGTCAGGTCGAGCGTGAGCCGGCGAATAAGCGTTGGTTTGTCTGCCTCCGGCGCGGGCTTGAGTTTCTTCCGCTTCAATTCGGCAAGAATGAATTGGTCGACAGGAGTTTTGGACCAGCGCGATTGCTTCACCGTCGGAGGCTCGATTGGCTGGGCGGGAATGAAAGCCCAGTGGTCGCGATACTCGGCGCCCTCGGCGATCCAGCGCCGGAACAATTCCTTCTGCTCCGTTGTGAGCGGTTTGTGAATGGATTCCGGTGGCATCCGATCGTCAGCGTCCTCCGTGAACAAGCGACGGATGATCTCGCTCTCCTGCGGCTTGCCCGGCACAATGGGAACCGCCCCTGACTTGGCCGGCTTCAATGCTTCCGGGCGCACATCCAGTCGCAGCTGCGCCTTCCGCGACTTTTCATCAAAGCCGTGGCAGCGAAAGCAGGTGTCTGCCATCACGGGCTGGAGGTCGCGATTGAAGTCCACCTTGGCGCCTGTCGCGGCCGGGCAAAGAATTGCGAAACCTGAGATGGCGAGCCAGCGGCGCAAGTGCGCCCATGCCATTCTCGTGGCGTGCGCTTTCATCGGCCGGCTGCTGACAACAATGTGGACCTTCAACATGTTTCCAGGATTGCCCGGTAGTTTACGTCCGCCCCGTTCCTTTGAACAGCGGGAACATCGGGCGTAACTGCACGATTTCCGATCGGGAGGCTTCCCGTTATTCAAAGGGTAACCAAGGCTGTTGGTTGCCCGGCGCCGCCGGAATCCAAGTTTACTTGCTGGTTCGCCAGCAGATAATATTTGCCCGAAAACATGATTCGTGAGCTTATGAAAACCTCGACAACCTCTCAGAACGATCTCAGCCGCCGCGAGTTTCTGGCCACCAGCGCCGCGGCCGGCGCCGGTCTATTGCTGGCGGCTCCCGCCTTGGAACAAACGAGTTCGGCCGCATCGGCGGACGGCCCGGCGCGCAAGACGCGCTACGCCATCGTCGGCGTGGGAGATCGATCCGGCATGTACCGGGGTGCGATTCTGAAAACCTACGCGTCGACGAGCGAGATGGTTGGCTTTTGCGACAACAATCTCGGCCGGCTCCAGCTCGCCCAGCGCAAGGCACGGGAACTCGCCGGGGTGGCCGTGCCGATTTACGAGGCCGGGGATTTTGACAAGATGGTGCGCGAGACCAAGCCCGACATTGTGATTGTCACCAGCAAGGACGCGACCCACAGCCGGTACATCATCCGCGCCATGGAACTGGGCTGCGACGTGATGACCGAGAAGCCGATGACCACGGACGCGAAGCAGTGCCGGGCCATCCTCGACACGCAGCGCAAGACCGGCCGGAATTGCCGCGTGACCTTCAACTACCGCTACTCGCCGCATCGCGCGCAGGTCAAGGATCTGCTCATGAGCGGCGTGATCGGCGACGTGTTATCCGTGGATTTCCATTGGCTGCTGGACACGATTCACGGGGCCAATTATTTCCGGCGCTGGCACAGCAACAAGGTCAACTCCGGCGGCTTGATGGTGCACAAGGCCACGCATCATTTTGACCTGGTCAACGGGGGGCTCTCCGCGGTGCCCGTGCCCGTGCAGGCGACGGGCAAGACGGTGTTTTATACGCCGCAGTTGGCAAAACGACTCGGCCTTCAGAGTCATCACGAGCGTTGCCACACCTGCCCGGAGAAAAGCAAATGCACGTTTGCAATCGACCTGGTCGCGAGCGCCAACCTCAAGGAGCTTTATTTCGACAACGAGCAGTACGACGGCTACCTCCGCGACCGTTGCGTATTCCGGCCGGACATTGACATTGAAGACACGATGAATGTGATGGTCCGCTACAACACCGGCGTCACGCTCAGTTATTCGCTCAATGCCTTCAACGCCTGGGAAGGCTATGCCATCGCCTTCAACGGGACGAAGGGCCGGCTCGAGCTCAAGGAGGAGGAAAAGGTCTTCACCAGCACCGACGGCTCGCTGCCGCGCGCGGTGAAAGGCGAGGGTACCTACATCCGGGTTTATCCGCTCCGGGCACCCGCCTACGAAGTCGAGGTCTGGAAAGGGCAGGGCAGTCATGGCGGCGGCGACCGCGTGATGCTCGAGGATTTGTTCATGCCCGGCAAAAATGTCGATAAACATCAACGGGCGGCAGATCAACGCAGCGGGGCCTATTCCATCCTGGTCGGGATTGCGGCCAATCAGTCGTTCGTCAGCGGCAAGGCCGTTCAGATCGCGGACCTCGTGCCCCGCCTGGCGATGCCGGACTATCCGCCAATGCCATCGCATACCGAACCGGTGTCGATGCCGCCCAAGGTCTGAACGCTGGCTTGAAAGGCGGCGGCGGGCCTCCCGGCCTGCCGTAGAGGGCGGCAGCTTGCCGCCCGGAAAGCCCACCCGCACGCCAGGGAGCCGCTCAGGTTTCACCCAGGCGTTCTTGCTTGGGCGGCTTGCTCCGCCAGGCTGGAAGCCCGGCACTCCGGTAGCCAGGATGGCTGATGCGACAGTTTTCCACCGCAAAGTTTGAGCGCGCCGCGATTTATTCGCCGGGTCGGTTTGCCCGATAATTGAACCGGTCGTTCGGTGCCGCATCACCGTTCAGCGTGAAGTCCGTCCAATCGCCCGCCTGCCGGCAATTGTCCGCCCACTTGAAGTCGAGCTGTGCGGGCGGCGATTTCAAACCGAGCGCCTTCCAGGGAAGGGCCAGCTCCAGCTCATTGCCGTTCATCCGCCATTTTACTGCGCCCGCCGCTGACCATTTGAAATCGTTGCCGACGTTCCGCCCCAATTTGCCGGCGCCGGCGTGGTTGACCACGAAGTCATAACCGAGCCAGCCCGTCTTGGCGTTGGCATCGATGTCGAGGAAGAGAACCATCCAGTTCGTTCCGGCTGCCGGCGTGATTGGGTCGCGAGTCCGCACGTAGAACCAGGTGGTCGTTTTGTTCCAGCTCACCTTGGCGGCGATGATGTCGTTCCGACCCGTGAAATTCCGGTAGGTGACGTTGGTGTCCCAGCCGCGATGCGCGCGCCGGACCTGATCGCCAATGGTGTCGCGAAACTCTGGCTGAACGTTCGTCCAGTCGTCGAAGCGTCCGTCCATTTTGATCGGGCGTGATTCGAGCAAGGGCAGGGGACGGGCGCCCTTGTAACGGCGGACATGGCTGACAAACTGGTAGTAATAGTCATCACCATGACCACCGTGCATCGGTTCGATGTCGCGGCTGTGTTCCTGATCAAACTGGTCCACGAACATCACCGGCAACTTGATGCGATTGAACTCGGCGAAACGGCCGGCGATCCATTCGTTCCAGCCGGTGACGAAAATGAAGCGCGGGTCCTCCTCGAGCGCACGTTCCCACTGTTCGCTCACATTCAGTCCGTAGCGCACCGCGTCAGGGCGTGGGTCAATCGCACCGTGATGAAAGCTGCGCCCGTGCGCACCGACTTCGCTCATGGAGCCGAGCCGGCCGTTGACGGCGTTTTGGCCGACGCCGACGGACATCTGCTCCTTTTGCCCGGCCGAATTGGTGAAGACATGTTGCGGCGAGATTTCAAGCCAGCTCCACATGTCCGGCCTGGTGGGCCCCTGGAAATAATCCGGCTGCGGTTTGCGGAACGTGAAGAACTCGAGGATTTGCTGGGTGTCGCCATCGGCAAATTGCAGGCGCAGGGTGCGATCACCCGCAACCAGGCTCCCGTCTGCGAACGCCACGCCGCGGGCAAACTTATCTTCGCGGTGACTCCACCAGCCGATCCGGCCGTCCGGTTCGGACGCTTCCAAATAATAAGTGCCCGGTGGCAGTGGCGTTTTTAGTCGCAAGCGTAGCCATGCGTTGTCGCCGACCTTGTGAAAGCGCTCCGCCGCGATCCGTTCGCCGCCCGGACCGCCACGCAACAGGGTCAGGGTCACCGCGCTGCCGGGGGTGTGCCAGGTGGGGCACCGCGCACTGACGCCGCGAATGGGGCGTTCCGTGGTAAATGTCTGACCGAGGGTGTGGCCCGGCTGCAATTCGGCCGGCGTGTCTTGGTGCGCGTTCTCCTCCTGCTCGAAGAGAAGTTCTGGATCGGCGAGAATCAGCGGCTTGCCCTCCCACTGAAACCAGAGATCACGATGAAGGTCGGTGGAATAAAGATCACGCCACAGTTCCCGCGTGACCTTGTTGGGATCCCAGAAGGGCGTGAGAAAAGCGATCTGCGGGGTGCGATTGCCGAGCCGCCGCAGCTCGGACCAGACGCGCAACAGCGCCCGGTAATAATCGCGATAGGTGATCTGGTTCGTCACGTCAAAGATCACCACGTCCACGCCGGCATCGCTGAGCATTTGCGCGTGCTTGCGAAGCACACCTTCGTCATCGGTGAGGTAGTAACCGAAGAGCGACTCGCCCCAGTGATGCGGGACATGTAGCGGGCCCCAGAGCGGGCTGTCGGGCTTCTGCATCGCGGCGGGATCGGCGGCGAGGATCTTGGTGACGTCGAACGGGCCGCCTTGAACGTGCGCCCCGTGCCAGAGGAAATAGAAGATGCCCACGGTGCGGTCGGTCCGCGGTGCAGGAACTTCGGGATAAGTCGGGACGTTGCGCCCGAGCGCGTCCGTGGCCACCCAGGTATCGCTGAAGGAATCCCGGAACTGGCCAAAGGCGCATTGCGTGGCGACCCAGAGCAGAGCGAGCGAACCGAGATTGGTGAGAGTCATGGATGGCGGATTCAAGGTTTCAAAACTTCCAATGTCACCGGCCCGAGCAGCCCCGATTCCAGCAGCGCCGTGTCTTTTGTGAACGGATTCCAGGTCGTCCAGGCGATGCGCTTTGGCTCGGGTAATCCGGCGTCACCGATCAGGCGATTGGGCCAGAGATTGGCGACGGTGATTTCGAGCCGGTTTTCGCCGGGGTTCAATGCGCTGCTGATGTCCACGCGGAACGGTGATTTCCAAACGACGCCAAGCTCCTGCCCGTTGAGGCGGACCCGGGCCATCACCGCGACCCTTCCGAGATCCAGAAACCACTTTGGACTTTTGGTACCCGAGTCCGGATTCACCGCGAACGTGGTCCGATAGGTTGCGGTGCCGCTGAAGTGCTTCACGCCGGCGTCAAGGTGCTTTGACCAGTCAATCAACGTGTCGAGCGTGATTTTCTCCGGCGCTCCGCGATGAGGCTGGAAGCTAACCTCCCATGGGCCGGTGATATTCTGCGCGGGGGCAAACTCGTCCCAATTCCGGCCGGGCGGCATGGGCGGCGCGCTGGCCCGGTCACGAAACACGATGAACACGGCGCCGTGCGGATCGAGCTTGAGGGGCAGGCATGTTCGGGTGCCTTTTGACTCCCAAACCGTGGCGGAGGCCATTCGGCCCGTGTCTGGCCACCACAACTCCGGTCGTCGCCCGCTGACGCGGAACGTTGCCGTCGTGCTGAGCGCCTCGGCCTGCGGATTGGCGACAAAATAAATGTCCAGATCGCCCGCGTGCCGATGCACGTACCGCAAGGGAGCGGGTGACTCGAAATCCGGCAGCACGTCCGCCGCGCGCAACACCGCGGCCAGCAAGGCGTAGTCCGGATAAATCTCCCGGTCCGCGATCGAAGCTCCAACCTTGCCCCAAGGCAGCATTCCCATGTCGCCCAGCTCGCGGGCGGCGGTCCAATCCGCACCGGCGTCAAGGTCGGTCTTCCATTTTCCGGCCGTGCTGGCGACCGCGCGCCATTCGCGGTCGGTATGCAAGTTGATCTGCTCACCGCCGCGCAGTTGGATCTGCAGCGCGGCAATCAAACCGGCCGGATTGGGTGACTCCCCGCCGTTCTCAACACTGATGGCCAGAATGTTCGTGCCGGGTTTGAGCCGTGCCCCGATTTCAAATTCCGCCACTTCCCGGAAGTTATCGCCCTTGCCGGCGCTCCGGCCATTCACCCAAAGTTCGAACGAATTGTCGGCGGTCAGGCTGGCCTTTGCGGATTCGACTTGAGCCTTCTCCGGCAGAACCAGCACGCGGCGGAAGTAACGCCGGCCCACCGGCGCGGCGGTCGCCGGGTCGGCTTCTGCGAACCAGATCCACCTGGCGCGGTCGAGTGGATTTGACTGCGGTCGTGAATGAGCGGGCGACTGCTCGCGTTTTCCATCCCAAACGAGGCGACCCTTGCCCACACGGCGTTCGTTCCATGGCGACTGGGCTTCGAATGGCGTTCCGCCCCAAAGTTCCGCCGACAGTTCCCGGATCTCCAGATCGCACTGCGGGTAACCGGAGAGACTCGGTGACTTGCGCGGTGGCGTGCCGAACACCGTTGCCCCCGCTCGGACGAGCGCTTTCACCTTGCGCAGCAGTTGCGGGGTCATGGTCTCCACTTCCGGCAACGCCAGCAGACGATAGCTCGTGCCGCCCGGAAAAACGATTTGACCGCGCTTCACGGTCGCACGGGCGAGCAGGGTTTCGGGGGAACAGGCGTCGAAGTTGTACTCCAAATGATCCGGCGGATTGCCGCGCACGGCGGACTTGGGGGGGCGAAAAACCTGCGGCGCCCCTTCGGGCGTGAGATAGAGAATATCCGCCACGGCGTCCCCCTGCCGCAGCAGCGTCTGGCAACGCGCGAGATATTGGTGATACGCGGGCACCATCTCCCACCAGGTTTGCGTGCGCTCCCAATGGACGCCATACGGCCCCATGGTCATGCCGGGCGCGCGATCCAGCCACGGCTGATGGGCGTATCGATGGAATACAATCCGGTTTACTCCGGCGCAAAAAGCCCAATCCCCGAGGGCCTTCAGGGAACCCGGATGGAACTGCCAGCGCTCTTTGTCGTCCGACGTAAACGCTTCCGCCGCCACAATCCGTTTGCCGCCTGTGTGGGCGATGGAAGCCGCCTCGAAGCAGCTGTACCAGGATTCAAAACAGTTCGCCCAAAACTCGCACATCGGGACATCGGCGACCGCGCCGAGGTTGAGATCCGCCGTCGGGTTCATGTCGTACGGCTCGATGGAGAGCCCCAAGCCGTGGCGGCGGCCGAGCGCTTTCAAATGTTGGGCGTGGTTTTCGATGACCAGCTCCTGTGCGGTCTGGCGCACGTCCCAGAGAACGCGTTCGGAGGCTTCGTGGCTTTCCACAACGCGCCCGATCATGGCCGGCAGGTAGCGCAAGGGATCATAGCCGCGGCGGCGCTTGAATTCGTCGCGAAAAGCTGCGGTCCAGTTTTGCGCGCCCATCTCCCAACTGTCGATGTGCAGCGAGGTCCAGCCGACATCCGTGCGTTTGCGCGGGCCGATTTCCTGCAACAGCTTGCCGACGAATTGAGCGAAGTGGGCGTCGAGCGCGGCTTGGTCAAACTTGTCGCTTTCCAGCCCCAATCCAGCTGCCGGCGCGGGACGCGTGTTGGCGCCGGTGCTGGTGCGACCCAGGCGCAGAATCGTCCAGTTGCCGGCCGGAGCCGTCCAGGTCAGTTGGCCCGCCGCGTTCAAATGATCGCTGAGATCAAGCATGGTGCCCGGCGCAATGGCGGCGCCCGCAGGCAGCATTGGAAAATCCACGGGAGCGGGAATGAACGGTTTGACGCCGGGCATTGAGGAGTACGGATCGCGCACGTAGAGCGCCTTGTGATCAATGTCCGAAATGCGTTCATTGCCCGCCGGCGTTGGAAACGCGAGCACGGCCACATCGCGGTAGAACTCGTTTTGGGCCTTGAGCAATTCCGGGGGCAGGCCGCCCGTGCCAAAGTACGGTTTGCGCGGCGACGGTCGCGGCAGCACGGCCGCGAAATTCGTCGGCCCGACGATTTCCATTTCGCTGGCGACCAGGTGTTGCATGGATTGCTCCGGCTTGACCCACGGTCCGCCACTGCCGGTCCAGCCGGGCCCGGCGTTGAGGGTGATTTGCAGTCCCAGCCGCTCCGCTTCGGCAACCACGTGTTTGAAGAGTTGTCGCCATTCGGTGCTCATGAACTTCACCGGCCCCTTCGGAACGCCGACGTCCACTTCCATGATCATGACGCCGCCAATGCCGGCGGATCGCATTGCTTCGAGATCGGCCGTGAGACCCTCGCGGCTCAAATTACCATCCATCCACATCCAATAAACCCACGGCCGGGCGGCGCGTGGTGGGCTTTGGAAATCAAGCGCGAGTCGGTTACCCGCGCCCGCCACGGTCACCAGCAGCGGCAAGAGCAGCAGCATCAACCTCTTCATGTAGGGGGATGCTTACCACCTTCGGCGGACGAAAAAAGCAATTTTTAAATCTTCACGGCCATCGACTGCAATCGTAAAGACCGCAGTCCGGAGTGCAGTTACGCGTCAAGTTCCCATCACGCAGCCTCAGATCGAGGAATTCCTTAACCGCCGGCTCTCATCCGCCGACCCGCTCGCCCGCCCGACATTCAGCGACCTGATCGACTTCTATGAAGGCCTGGCCGGGTAGGAACTGAGCTGGAGCAAAACCCATTTTGGCAGACTTACGCCGGAACACGGCGGCTGGCGTCGTGTTCTCAATCACACCATTTCCAGGAAGCAGTTTTTGGCCTGGGGCAAAAAACTCCTTTGCGTTCGCATCCTTCGCCGGGAAACTTCTTCGTCCCATCGATGACCAGCTTACTGCGGCTGGCGATCATGCGCGAGTCAATGCGTTTTCGCTGATGAACAGGTTGCGCGAGCGGAAAGCGGCTGGACTTTCCAGAAGTAAAACCGCCCGCAAGGCAGCCAGCGGTGACGCGAACCACGGGCGATGCAATTTGCGCGCGTCCTCGTCCGTCCAGCCCGGAACCGTAAAGTTTCGGGCGCGGGCAAGTTCTTCCGCCGTTGCCGCCAGATAAGCGTCCTGCACGCGAGCCGGTTCGCCGAAAGTCGGAGCGAGCAAAGCCGGTGACGCACCCAGCGCCTTTGGCTCCGGGGCGGCGTTAAACTCGTCGAGAAAATTCGCGAGGCATCGGTCGAAGGAATCGCCGTCCAGCGCGAGTTGCGCGACTTCAGCCAGGGTTTTCGGCCTCATATCTTGCCTTCTTCAAACAAGCCCTCGACCAGATACTGCGTTTTCATGGGAATGCGATTGGCCGGATAGTATTGCCCGACCAAATCCAAAACCTCCTTTGCCGATTTGAATTTCAAATGGCGGATGAGGAAAACGATGTCGGCCACATCCGAAGGGTAGTCAATCGTGCCGCCGAGGCGGGCGGCCATGCACTTCATGGCCAGCAAGTATTCCGGCACGGGCATCGTCAACCGCAGGTGCGGAAACTGAGGCAGATTCCCGACCGTCGTTTCGTGCCGAGCCGAAAGGAATCCTTTGACGCCATCGTTGAGCCAGTCAGCCGGCAGTTGTTGTTCGTCGGCGATGCGGCGGGCGACTTCGCGAATGGCCTGCGTCGGTTGAAAAAGTGCATCCACATCCTTTGTAGAAAGTCGCGCAGTAAATGCCAGCACCATGACCGTGCCGCCGAATAGACAGACTTCGCCGGTGATGCCTTGCTTGCCGAGTTCATCCGACAAAGCGCGCAACGCAGCCAGAATCTGCTCGCGAGTAAGCGTTGAACCGCTTTGTTTCTCTGCCTTCATGGCGGGAAGGCTACCAGAGGCCAAAGAGTTTTTCCACCTTCGCCTTCACGCCTTCATCCCGGTTGCTGAGCGGCGGCCAGGGCCAACCTGACGATTCCCAGTCGAGCCAGGCGGCATCCGACCCGCTGGCAACTGCTGGCCATCCACCTACTCGGTCCGATCACCGGAATTGAGCACAAATGATTTCGCCCCCGGCAGAATAAATCCACCGGGGGCGAATTGATCCGTTGCCGATTTCGATCAGGCGTCCCAGCCCTTGCGATTATTGCGGCGGACGTATTGGGCGGCTTCCGCCAGATTGGTGGACTTCATGTTTGGTCCATCCCAATCCATGCGGCGACCCTCGCCCACCCGCAGCGCGACGCATCCGAGCAGGATGATTTCGGTCAGGTAGGCGGCGATGTCGAAGTTTGAGTACGACGGCGTGCCGTCCTTCATCATTTGAAACCACTCCTGCATGTGGCCGGGTGAACGTGGGATGATCTGGGGGACATCCTTGCAGGCTTCGTGCTTGTCGCCCGCCACCATTTCGTCCTGGCCCTTCATCGCCACAAAGAAACGGGCGCCGTAGTCATCCGGTGAGAATAACTTGCCTTTGTCCCCGACGATCAGCGCCCCGGCGACCGGGAGAACGCCCATGGTGCTGACGATTTCCTTCGTCACATCCGCCTCGGGGCGGAGAGGTTTTAGCGCATTGCCCGGGTTGCCGTCATACCACCAGAACTTCATCGGCGGCAGACCTTCCCGCTCCGGAAACTCGAATCGGATGCGCGAGGTCAACGGGAAGGTTTCCGGGTAAACGCGGGAGTCCACTTCGCACTCGACCACGCTGGGGTAACCAAGTTTCAAGGCGCGGAACGGCATGTTGACCGTGTGACAGGCCATGTCCCCGAGGGCGCCGGTGCCGAACTCGTACCAGCCGCGCCAGGCGAACGTGTGATAAACATCCTTCTTGTACGGCCGGACGGCCGCCGGTCCGAGCCAGCAATCCCAGTCGAGCGTGGGTGGGACTGGATCCGAGCCGGCGGGACGATCAATGCCTTGGGGCCACACCGGGCGATTGGTCCAGACATGCAGTTCGAGCGGTTTGCCGATGACGCCGGCCTGCACGACTTCGACCGCGCGGCGCAGGCCGCTCTCGGCGCTGCCCTGGTTGCCCATCTGGGTGGCCAGTTTTTTGTCCGCCGCCAGCTGACGCAGGGCGCGTGCTTCGTACACGGTTTGCGTCAGCGGTTTCTGGCAAAAGCAGTGTTTGCCCATCTTCATGGCCCGCATGGCGGCCACCCCATGGTTGTGATCAGGCGTCGAAACCGTTACGGCATCGATTTCCTTGCCCATTTGATCGAGCAGCTTGCGGTAGTCCTGAAACTTCTTGGCCTTTTCGAATTGCTTGCCCTTCTTGTCGAGCGTGTTTTGGTCCACGTCGCAGATGGCGACAATATTCCCGCCGCACTGGGCCGCGGCGTTGCTGTCACTGTCGCCTTTGCCGCCGACGCCGATGCAGCCGATGTTGATCCGGTCGTTGGCGCCCAGCACGCGGCCGATGTACGGGAAGGAAAACGCAGCCGCACCGGCCGCCAGCGAGGTCCGTTTTACAAACTGGCGGCGCGAGAGGGAGGAGGTCTGAAGTTTTGATGGTTTGGATTGCATATTCATGGGTTGAGTTAATGACAAGGGGCGGGTTTGTTCAAGCCAAAGCTTTCTCCGGTCCGTCAGCCAATTCGCCAGCGGCGGCCGGGCCACTTATCCAGGATTCGACCGCGGCTGGCGCGGCCTTATTCAAATCGACCAATCGCCCGGTCTGGTTGCCTCAAATGATGCTTCCAAGGGGTGGACGGAATGCCCGCCACAGTTGCTCGGGGTGCTGCATTCACGGGCCAAGCCGCAGCCAATCTAATTCCACGGTCAAGCCTGACTTTTCGCAGGGATCGAACCGCAGCCGTGTGATCCGTCCGCGCCATCGGGGATTGCTCGCGACCTCGATTTCGTACTCATGCCATTGACCGTCGGCCGCCGGCGCGAAACTCACGCCGGTCGCGGCACTTTCCGGAATCTGTTCCGTGCTCCAATAAATCTGCCCGTGTTCGGTGGTTGAGATCCCGGTTGATAGGCCGCTCCTCTCCCGGCCGGCGGCCACCCTCTCTTCTCCTTCCGAAGGAGAGGAGAGGGAAGGGAGAGGAGTGGTCGCCGCACTCAGGGGAGCGACGCGTGCAGCTTGGCGGTTCTTGGAATCGCTTCCGGCCGTCAGGCGCAGGCGGAAGCGCAATTTGCGAAACTCCCCGGCCCGGACGGCGAGTGGCGGACTGACAATCGCGGGATCGCGTGCCGTGGTTTGCAACGTCAATGCGCCGTTAGTCGCGATCGGCGTGGAGACATTCATCAGGGCGTGCCAGTCGTCAGCCCCGCCATCGAATTCCCACGCTGTTTGGCTGCCCGCGGTGGCCGCCACGTCATAGGGTCCGCGACCAATATCCATGGGTGTCACATCGGTATGCGGGCCGCGGGTTTCCGTCAGCGCGTCGCGGATGGCGTCGAGGTAGCCGAAACCAAATTCCCGGTGCGGCTCGATATACGCGCCTTCACCCCATTCGTTCCAGGCCTCGACGATCAGCAGGTTGCGCAAGCGCGAATCATTCGGCCGGGACTCGAGGAGTTGCCGTGCGTCCCGCAGATGCTGGCGGAACAACTCGGGCGTGCGATCATAACGGATAAAATTATTTTCGCCGTGCCATGGCCGGCTGTCCCAGCCTCCGGAGAGCGGGGGCAGCAAGGGAATGCCGGCGGTGTCGAGGATGTGCTGCCAGTTGCGGCGGTAGCCTTCGAGGATCGAGGCAAAGGGCGCGCGGAATTCACCGGCCGGCACGCCCAGGTGCGGCCACGTGTAGCCGGTCACTCCGTCGAATCCCGCCGCCGCTGCTTCGCGCCCCTGGGCGGCGTCGGCCACGCAAGCGACCAGATAAAGCCCCTGCAACCCGGCGCGCACGCATTCCGCCCGCATTGCTGCCAGGGCCGCGGGCACATTCTTCGCGCCGAGATCCTCGTACAGTCGTTGCGGGGCGAAGATGACCAGGAGCGGCTTGCCTTCCACGGTGACGTGTTCAGGCCGGTTGAAATAATTGGCAATCCAGAAGCGGGTGACTTCGCGGCAATCCTCGAGCGAATGGGAACCGGGCGCGTTGTGGTTGGCCCAGAGCAGACAGAATTTAAGCAGCGAACGGTAACGGGCATTGAAGTAGCCTTGGTGCAGCGCGTGCTCGAGCTGCCGGCTGCCGCGCGACCAGTACCAGTCGTAAATAAAAAATGTGATGCCGTGCTCGACCGCCCATTTGATGTGCCAGTCGGCGACCTCCGGTTCGCCTTCGCGATACCACCCCAGCACCGGCCGGCGCTCGGGGAAACGCTGAATCGGCTGCCATTGCCCGGCGCTCTGCCAGCCGGGAAAATAATAAACGCCAACTTCGAACGGCCCGCGCGCGGGCTTCGGTTCGGGCACGTAGTCGCGTTGGGGGACTTTCGGAATTGCTGTGAATTGCAGGTGGGTGGTGCCGATTGCAGGGGGCGCATTCAGCGCCTGGATCGTCACCGCCGCTTCACTCTCCAGCGGTCGGTCGGCCTGGATGCGCCAGCGCAAGGTTGCGGTTTCACGGGGCGCCAGGGTTGGCAAACTTGTTGCCGGATTGGCAAGGAGTTGCACTTCCTCCGCCAGCCGGATCGTGCCGCTTAAGTTTGAGACCGTCGTTCCGCCAAGATTCTCGACGATGGCGGCCAGGGTCACCGGACGGTTTGCGCGGGCCGGAAATTCCTCGATCGCCAGCGAACTGATGGCCAGTTCCGGTTCGCCTTGGGGTGTTGCCGTCACCTTGAGCCAGTGGAGCCGGGCGGTCGCGGTGGGATCGTCGGAAGGCCGCAGTGCCAGCGCAATCACCCGGTCGCGCCAGTGGGGCGAGGCGAGCAGATCAAGATTGTACGTGTGTTCGCGGCTGTCGGCCTGGATGGGGAAGGAAAGGCTGCGCAGCCCGCTTTGCCCGGCGGTGGCGAAGAGCAGGGTCGCGTGCCGGCCGTGATCCACCGCCATGCGCAGGCTGAGCCAGGTGAGCCCGGTGGCGTCCAGGTCCAACGGCGGCGCGGCCGCAAATCCAAGCCGCTCGTTTGATTTGATCGCAAGGGCGCGTTCGGTGTGGCTTGCTTCCGCCCCGTCCTCCCCGCGCCAGCCAGCGTTGTCGGTGCGGAAATCGAATTCCGCCGAGGTCGTGGCGGCGGCCATGTCCGGCTCCATCACCCGTAGCGAATCCACTTCAAACCGGGCCGCGTCATAAACATCAAAGCGCAGCCGCATCAGTTGCCTTTCCGCGTGCCAGAACGGCCGGAGGCGATAGGTGTGCCACGCGCCATCGCCGGTTACGGGAAACCGCGTGGCTTTCTCCTGAGCGAAACCACCGTAATGCCCCTGATCTGTGCCGCTCCAGAACAGTTCGGCCATGCCATCGTGATCCGCCTGGAGCCGGAGCTCCACCACCTGCCACGGTGTCACGGGGATATTGAGCCGCGGTTGCAGTTCCAGAATGGGATCACTGCCGACGGCCTGGCAGCGAAGTGCCCCGTTGGTGACGGTGACATTTGTCAGGTGATTATTTGGTTGCCACCCTTCGAGATCGCCGTCGCGATCAAATCGCCACTCGATCAGAGTCCGGCCGGGCGCCGGGGCGGAGCGGACGCCGGCGGAATGCGCTTTTGCGATGACAAACTCGATGATGGCCCGGGCATCTTCATAGCTGGTTGAGTGGCCGCCTTCCTCGTGGTGAATCAGCAACACGTCGCGGCCGCGCGCTTTGAGTTCGTTGGTCAGTCGCAGGACGCTTTGCGGCGGGACGACCTCGTCCTTCCCGCCTGCCGTGATCCCTATCGGCATCGTGAAGCGCCCGGGCCAGAATTCGGCGCTGCGCTTTCGGTATTCCCCGGGGATCGCCGTTTTGCTGCCGCCGAACGAGGCGGCAATCGCATCCGAAAAACCGGCAAACTCGACCAGATTGGCGGTCCCATTCATCGCCGCGACACCGTCCACAAGTTCCGGGTGCAACGCGGCGAACGTCAGGCTCGCCGCGCCGCCCATCGAGCCGCCGCAGAGAAAGACACGCGCCACCCGGTGGATCTTTTTCAATTCCGCAATGATCTGAACGAGGTCGGCTTCCGCCCGCGGGCCCATCCACGAAGTTTTAGCGCGATAATCCGGTGAGACATAAATCATCGCGTTTGCCGTCGCAACATCCCGCGCCGCCCGGCATTCGTCGCGTGGGTCCCGCACAAACTGCCAGCGATCCGCGCCGTGGCCATGCAGGGCGATCAACACATCGTGCGGTTGATCGGGGTTGAAGTCCGCCGGGAGCATCAGCGCGTAACGCTGCTCCGTGCCATCGGCGGCGGCGGTGAATGTGATATCCGTGATCGGGACGTCATTTGTTGCACCGCAAGCGGTGACGGGGCTGATGAGGAGTGCGCATAAAACAACGAGACCAAGTCGCCAGCCAGGCGATTTGGACGGCGCCGGCAGAGCGAAGTGGCGACGGCGCTTTCCGTTCGCACGGTTGGAATGCGATCGGGCAAGCGCGGGGTCGCGCGGTGCTTGGTGCCGCACTCCAGAACCGCTGCGGCGTGAGCCGCATCGTGCAACAGGGGTCGCCGAGAGGAGTTTCATGGCCTCAATAACTCGCGCGCACGGAGATGGGCGTGGTGGAATCAGGCATGAGGCGGACGGTTTCCCTTTGCGGATCGAAGTCCGGGTGCGGTTGGCCGTTGACGGTGACCGCCCGTAGTTGTTTGCCATCCGGATGCCGCAACCGGAGCACGATGGCTTTTGGCGCCGAGCGCGCGGGTGGTTTGATGTGCGCCTCGATGACGCCGCGCCCCACTTGCGATGTGAGGTGGTAGGTGACACGGCCGAAGCGGGTCGGGGCATTCGTCACGCCAACGCTCAGGCCATCCTTCAGCCAGTTGCGCGTGATGAGCGGCGCGAGCCAGAGTTCTTCGCCGCGTTCCTGGACCAGCATCACCCGCGTCTGGTGCAGGAAGTAGCCCGTCTCGTGCGTCTTGTCCCAGGCCCCGCTGTGATTGAAATGTTCCCACAGGGTGAGCACCTCCGGGTTGAGCATCGCGGCGAGCGAGTTGAAATAGGAACGCAGGAACGGCTTCACGTCGTCGCGCAGCGCGTAAATCTCGGCGTTGCGGGTGTAATAGGGTTGCACCTTGGAGAAGCCGCCGAGATTGAACCAGTCCGTCCGGTTCGTGGCCGCCGGATAATCGAACCAGCCGTCGGCGAGGAACTGCACGTCCTCCATATGGTCCAACATGTGTTCGACCTCGCGGCTGTGTGCCTCCAGCACGCCGGTCGGCACGAGTTGATGCGCGCCGATCTCGACGTCATAACACCAGCTGCGGCCCGCATCCTGGCCCGGGAAGAAATCGCCCAGCGGCCCCGGGCTGTGGACTTGCGACGGATAATGCGGTGTCCACGCGCCATTGCGGAGCGCAACCGCCGGCGACCGGGCTTGGGTCCAATGATAGGCTCGCAGCGTGTTCGCGCGCAGTTGCGCCGCGCGGTCCGTGAACTTTGCGCCGCGCGGATCGCCCAGTTCCGTCAGCCTCCCGCCCAGTTCGTTTAGCGCGGCGTAGTAATAGGCGTTGTTCGCAAAGTGATAAGCAAACGCGTTCCAATCTGCGATGACGCCGGGCGGCATGAGGTCGAATTCTGGTCGGTTTTCCGCCGCAGGTTGGCTGGTTTTGTCCGTCTGGCGCACGATCCAGTCACCGACGCGCGCTAGTTCCGGCGCCGCGGCGCGCAGCCATTCCTGATCTTGATAAAGTTGGCAGTATTCGCCCACCGTCCAGAGATGCCACGCGGTGCCAAAGGTCGTGTAGCCGGTGGTGAGGAAGCCGTTCGTGTTGTAGCGGTGGATGAAAAAATCGAGACTGCGCCGGCTGAAATCCTCGTGCCCAAAAAACATCATCCCGCGGATCACTGAATGGGCCTCGCTCTCCAGCGGGCCATAATGCATGGCGGCGATCCACGCGGCGAAGCGCTTTCCGTCCGCCTCGTTGCGGGCGGCAATGAGGCAGCGCACTTGTGACGAGCGAATGATGTCGTTGAGTAACGGATCCGGCGTTTCGATTTGCATGGCGGGGGCGAGCGCGGCGTGCCAATGCGATTCCAGCGCGGCGCGGAGTTTGGCGAAGGAGGGCAGATTCAGTAGGTCCTCGTCCCGGGCTCGCAGAAACACCCGGCAACGGGCGGTGCCCTGTGTCGGCAGCGTGCCGGTGAGCAGGAACTGGTTCCCTTCAGCGCTCGCGGTCAGGTCGTTGTCCGCGGCGAGGGTGACGGCAATCAACGCGAGCGGGCCTTGGTTGCCGGTCACCAGCCAGCCTTGGGGGCACTTTGCAATTGTGGCCGGCGCCTTCTCGCGGCTGTTCACGAGGAAGTTTAAAGCCAGTCGGACCGGAGAATCCTTGGCTTCCTCGTTCGTCAACATGAACTCGGTTACGCACACCGAACGGCGGTCCCCAAATTTTTCCCCTCTCCCCTTCGGAAGGGGAGAGGGCAGGGTGAGGGGGTGCACGAATTCACGCTCACGGATCGAGATTTCACCCTCACCCCGGCCCTCTCCCCCGCTGCGTGGGAGAGGGGGAACATCTAACCCACCAGGTGCATCAGTGGGCGCCACAAACGTGCGCTCGGCATACGTGACCCCCTCGTTGCGGAATGTCATCACCGGTGCTGGAAGCCAGTTGCCATCGAGCTCGCGCGTCATTGCCTCCGGCGGGCCTTCCCCAAATTCCGGTCGTAATTCGCCTGCGTCCTTGCCCCAGTCCGTGCCGGTGACGAGGTTCGTATGAAAGCGGACGCGACCGTCGCGTTCGACCACAAACTTGGCGTTGTCGCAGGCCAGCGACAACATCACCGGCCCATCCCGTTGGGCCAGGTGATGCGTTTTCGCCATCGCCTGTGCGAAAGTCTGGTCCGGCATCTGGCGCACCGCTTCGAGGATGGTTTTGGCCCCCACCACTTTCCGCTGCGCCTCGGCAATCGTGATGGGCGACGCCTCCGTCGTGACCAGCAGTCCGTGGTCGGGCAGGAACACCGAACCATTGCGTAGCACGTCTTCCACTGCCACCCCGAAGGCGCCGCTGGGCAGGCGGAATTGCAGCACCGTTGGGTCGGACTTGAGCAGTGATTGACGGGCATACCGAACCTGCATTCGCAGCGGGCCCGCTACTTCCCATCGCGCCACGGTGCCCGGGGACGGCGAGAGCAGTTCGCCATTGGTGATCTCCACCTCGGCCTTTGATGGCTTGTCCGCCGTCGCGATTTGCGCCACCAAGTTCGTCACCGCCCAACGGGTGCGGGTGAAGGCCTGGGGACGGCGGACGACGGGGACGCCGTTCGGTGATGGAAAGATCCAGCGCAGTTTCCGGGTCAGCAACAATTCCCCTGATCCGGCGCGGGGCGCGACCTGGAAAATGAGCTCATCACCGGCCCGTGCGAGGCTTCCCGCCAGCGGCTTGAACTCTCCCTGCCACGCCGATTCGCCAAACCAGCCTTCGACGCGCACCGTGTTGGTCGGGGGTAATTGCGTCGCGTTGGCAAAGCCAAGCCGCACTTCGCGCAATGCCCGGCGGTTCAGCCATTGCAAGCCCACAGCGGCCAGGTGGTTTGTTGCCACGGGCACGGTGAATTGTACATTCGTATCCGCGGCCAAATCGCGCTCGAGGAACAAATCCTCGGCGCGAAACTCCTGGATGCGGTCGGCACGCGAACCGTCGTTGCGATTCGGGTCCCAACTCACCACGCGGCCGAACTGGCCGATGTCCACCGGCTGACCTTCACTGGCGGCTGCCGGGCTGGCGGACCGGGTGAGGCGTGCGTTGGCCCAGTTGGCCATGTCACAACTGATGCCATCGCCGGCATCGGTGGCTTCGAGCCGCAGTTCCATCGCGCCGGCAAGGGAAATATGGACGGCCACCGGCGCGTCGCTGGCGCGCAACCCGCGGCTTTCAAACCGTGGCTCACCATCCACGAACACGCGGAACCTCACCGAGCCGCCCGCGGCGCATGGTTGGAGACCGACCTCCGTGTCGAAGGCGCGGAACGCGCCGTCGAGCAGCACGGTGATTGTGCCGTTGGCGTGGTGGCCGAGGCCTTTGCTGAACGAGCGCTCGTCGATGCGGAGCGGCTCACCGGCTTTGTCCCCGGCGTGCGCCGCAACATTCCAACCGAGTTCGCCCCAACCCTGGGTGCTGGCGAGAATCAACTCTGGTTGGTCACTCAGGAATTGCGTTTCCATCGAAGCCGCGCTGGGTTGTCCGATGGCGGGCATCACGATGCCCACGCCGAGAAGCGCACTTGCAAGGCACCGCCAGGGGCGAAAGAGCTGGGTGGCGCGCGCGGAAGACCTTCGTGAAGCGAAGTAACGCATGCCCAAGTTTTGCAAGGGCGGGGGGCTACGGCAAGCTTGCTGCGGATGGGGCCAAGGTTGACGGATGGATGTCGTCCGGCCGCCTTACCGGTTGGGTGCCGGCAACAGGTCGATTCCGGAATGGTCGGAGCGGACGCGGAGGCGGAGGCAACGGATCGAGTTGGTCTGCGCATCCTCGGTGCGATGGCCGCCGCTGTTGAGATAGGTGATGAACAAGGCGCCGTCGGGCAGTTCCATTGCCTTGCCGTAACCGTAGGCATGGTCCACCAGAAAGCCGTGGTCTTTCGCGGGCGCAATCCACGTGTGACCACCGTCAGTGCTGAAAATCACCCGCAGGCCGCCGTGCCCCGGCGCATACGATCCGTGCAGGCAGACGAGCGTGCCATCGCGGAGCACGTAGAGACTGGGGGCAAACATTCGGAAACCAAAAGTCACGGGCGGCGTCCAGGTGCGCCCTTGATCGCGTGACCAGCAAATGTCGCCCTCCGGCCGCGCCATCATGACCAACTGGCCATCGGTTACCTCGGCCACGGTGACTTCCTGCAGGTCGTGCGCGGCTTTGATGGTCGCCAGCAATTGCCACGTTTCACCGCGATCCGCGGTGCGCAGCACCGCCGCTTGATCGGGTGGACCACCGGGCGCTCGGCCATTGACCGCGATGAGCACCGAGCCGTCCTTCAAACGTACAAGGGGGCCATCAGTTTCATCGTAGGAAAAGGGCGTTTGCAACTGGCGGCTCTTCTTTTCCCACGTGCGCCCGCCGTCGAACGAGCGGATGAGCTGCACCCGCACGGCGAGGGAGGAGTCTTTGCCCCAGTCACCGTTCTCGGGTTCGCCGGAGTAGGTGAAGATTGAGCAAAGCAGCGTTCCGTCGCCCAGTTCCACGAATGCCGGATGCCGGTCATCCGCGGGCGTGTCGATCAGCGTCACCGGTTTGCTCCAGGTTTTGCCTGCGTCGGTCGAGCGCATGATCATCGCCCGGCCGCCTGTGGGGGCAACGATGTCGGCCGGCAATCCCATTTTCCTGTATTCCGCCAGCGATTTGGCCGGATAGCGCAACGGCGTGGGGGCCGAGGCGTGCCAGTAACCGGCGTTGAAGCCCACGAGCCAGTCGCCATTCTTCAGGCGGATCGGGGATTCCCAACCAACGAATCCGCCGTAGCCGGGAAACGGATCGGGTTGATTGAGGCCCGGCCCCACTAGCGTTGCCCGACAATCCTCGGGGCGAGCTTTGGATTCACCGCCATCCACGATTTTTACGGTGGGACGCAGAGCATCAGCAGCGTCCGCGGCAGCAAAGGTGGCGGAGGGGGTGACCAATTGGGCGAGCAGGGCGATGGACCAAGGCAACGACCGCACGGCGCGGCCAATTTGCGGGCAAACCTTTTTGGACTGCGGCGGCAAGCGAAGCGCCGCACCGCGTTGGCGACTCGGCCACCGCATTCCTAG
>CAZIJO010000026.1:20925-39417 GCA_964539515.1 uncultured Bifidobacterium sp.
GTGGCGTTTTGCCGGATGTTTGGCGAAGCGGCGAAGATCACGCGTGGAGTTTTGCAAGGCGGTGGCAGCACAGCAAGCCCGCAAGCGGATTCAGCGTTTGGATTGGGCAGAACGCCATCCAACTTTCGTTTCCGGAAGTTGCCAGCTCAAGATTGCTTTCAAAACTTGGGCAGCTTCGACATCCTCGGCCAATCCATGAGCAAAGGAAACGTCACGGTTGAAACCCGCAACCACGTAATGTTGATCGGCCTGAACCGCGTGGCGAAGCGCAATGCGTTTGACCTGGAAATGTACCGCGCGCTGGCCACGGCCTACGGCCAGTTGCACCAGGATCCCGAGCTGCGTTGCGGGGTTTTGTTCGCACACGGCGATCATTTCACCGGCGGCATCGATTTGGCCGAGCGGGCGACCTTGCTCCGTCAGGGGCGATTTCCGGAGCTGCCGGCGGGGGCGGTTGATCCGCTGGGTTTGGATGAGAACAAAACGTTGAGCAAGCCGGTGGTCATGGCGGTCCAGGGGATTTGTCTTACCATCGGCATTGAATTGCTCCTGGCCACGGATATCCGCGTGGCCGCAACCACCGCGCGCTTTGCCCAGATCGAAATCAAGCGCGGCATTTTTCCCGCCGGCGGCGCCACGGTCCGGCTGATGCAGGAAGTCGGCTGGGGCAACGCGATGCGCTATTTGCTGACCGGTGAGGAAATGACCGCTGTGGAAGCGCTCCGCCTCGGTTTGGTGCAGGAAGTCGTCGCACCCGGTCAGGAACTGGCGCGCGCGATCGAACTGGCGGAGACGGTCGCCATTCAATCGCCATTGGGGGTTCAAGCCACCCTGGCTTCGGCGCGGCTCGCCCGCGCGCGCGGCGAAGTGACCGCCATCCGCCGCCTGCCGACCGAACTCGTTTCGCTCATGGCCAGCGAAGATGCGGCGGAGGGATTGCAATCTTTTATCGAACGGCGCGGGGCGAAGTTCAAAGGAAGATAGCGGGTTCACCTTTTGGCCGCCAGCGAGGCGCAAATCAATTCCGTGTCGTTGCGGGCAAAGATGTGACGATTGGCATAAACCGGTGGCGTCCACGCCAGCCTTCGCGGGCCCAAGACCGAGGTGGGTGTCAACAAGTGCACGCGGCCGAGCTCACGATAACCGTCCGGCGTGAGTTGCGCAGAAATCAAGTTCCCTTCGTCCGTAAACAGGAACACGGCGTCACCGTTCGGCGTCAGGTGAATGCTCGCGCCGGTCTTCAGTCCGGTCACATTGGTCACGCTCCAGACCGGTGTGCCGGTGCCGGCCGCGAGGCAGACCAGTTCACCGTTGGATTTCGCCGAGTACACGCAATCGCCCTGCAAGATCGGCGTCGAGGTGTTGCTCAAGATTCGCTTGGCTGCCGCTTTCGATTCCGGCCAGAGCACCTTGGCGGTCGGCGTGTGGTCATCCAATTCCAGCATCAAACCGGAAATCAAGAGCCGGTTTTGCTGAATGACCGGAGTGGGGATTGAATCGTTGCTGCTCGTCACCATCGGCTCCCGCCACCAGGTCGCCCCCGTGGCGGGATTCAAGGAAGTGAGGGACGCGCCCGTCCAGACGATCAACTGCCGTTGGCCGCCGGCGGTGATGACCAGGGGTGAACTATTGGACAACGGCTCCTCCAGTGCTTTCCAGACTTCCTTCCCCGTTCGCTTGTCGAGCGCAATGACACACGCGCCCGGCTTGCCTCCGACAAAGAGGATCAAGAGATTCCCTTCAATCAACGGGGAGCCGCGACAACTCAACACTCCCACTTCGTACTGCTGGTCGAGGTGGACTTCCCAAACGACCCGGCCGCTCCGCGCGTCGAGGCAGTCCACCTGGCCACTGCGACCGAACCAGTAAATCCGGCCGGCTTCAACGATGGGCGTCGCGGCTGGACCGCCGCCGTGCTCGGGGATGAAGGCCCAATCCGGGTAAACCAATTCCGACTCCCGACTCCAGAGCCGTTGGCCGGTTGCTTCCTTGAAGCACTGGATGCGCTCCCAGGCCCGGGGCTTCGCCAGACGCATGTCGGTCACGTAAACCCGGCCACGAACCACCACCGGACTTGACCAGCCCGGACCCACGGGAATCCGCCAGCGAAACTTCAATCCGTCCGCCGGGATAGTTTTGAGAATACCGGTTTCCTTCCAGACCCCATCGCGGTTTGGCCCGCGCCACTGGGGCCAATCCTCCGCCCGCATTCCCAAAGTCGCCAGCCAGCCCAGCCCAATGATCAGGCGGGTTAAGCCGTGTTGGGAGGTGTGCACGCTGAAATTTTGTGCCGCCTGTTGCGGTCAAGTCAAAGCTTGAATCGCCGTCTTTGCGCCTTGGCGTCTTTGGGTTGAGCTTCGACACGGCGGCGCAGCAGCACCGCCCTACCGGGTTCGACACCTCATCCGGCCTCCGGCCACCTTCTCCCCAGAGCGGAGAAGGAATCTCCCCGGTGCGCCATGGCGGCCAAGTCGGACAAGCCAACCGAGGCGGAGAGAGAAGGTTCATTCTCCGCGTTTCTGCGCCTCTGCGATGAGGATTAAGATTACGATTATGAGTATGAGTAAGAACGGGACTTTGGAAAAGTCCCTTGCTTTGCGGTTTCGGAGTGGCAGATAGTTGGCAGCTCATGAACCTTACCAAATGCCTGGCTTTGATCGCGCTGGGGGCGGCGCTTCACGTTGTGGGTAACACCTCGGCGGCGGCGGCGCCGGTCCAGCTCCCGGTGCTTCGGAACTCGGTTACCAATCTTGAAACGTCGTGGTTCGGTGCGCCGGCGATTTACGATCTGGACGGCGATGGACGCAAGGAATTGATCTCCACCTTTTATTCCATCTACGTGTGGGATTCGAACATGAACCTGCTGCACAAGACCAATGGCAGCAGCCGGGTTTTCACGCCTGCCGTGGTGGCCGATTTGGACAGGGACGGAATCAGCGAGATCGTCGCCGCGCAAGGGAGCCGAGTCACGGCCTTTGAATGGAAGAATGGAAAACTGTCCATCAAAGCGGGCTGGCCTTTCAACACCGACACCCCCTCCGTCGGCACTCCCGAAGTGCGCGGATTGGCGGGGGCCGACCTCGACAACAACGGCACCATCGAAATCATCGCCTCCACCACGGATAGCGCCATTGAGGTTTATGTGCTCAATCCCAACGGCACGCTTTATCAACCGCCGGGCCTCACCTGGAACGCCTGGCCGCGCTATAATACCGCCACCGGTACCGGCAACGACGCGGACTCGAACGGACCTGGCAATCACGGGTACGGTTGTTACGGGCTCAATGTCGGGGTGGGCAATCTGGATGACGATCCGAAGCTCGAAATCGTCGTTACGTTTGACAACCACCAGGTCAACGTCTTCCGCCATGATGGCGTGTCGATGCTGGCATCCGATTATTATCTCAACCGGGCGACGGCCTATCTCAACCGGCGGCTCAACTGGGGGCAGATGGTTCGCTGGTTCGATCCGGTCATTGAATCACAGCATTACCACGATCATACCGGCGTCTGGCCCAGTCCGGACATCACTCCCTGGTGCCAGTGGACGGCCTCGCCCTGCAATGTGGTTGATTTGAATGGCGACGGGCACAACGAAGTGGTGGGAGTGCCCAACATTGAGTTCAACATTCCGTATGAGACAATTCATTACTCGGTGATGGCATTGGAAGGAAGCTATGGCGACGGTTCGCGCAGCGCCCGCCGGCTGGCGGGCTGGGAGAATCTGCCGTCGGGGGACGCACCGATTGTCCAGCCGGATCCCTACTACCCGCCCCCGGGCATTCCTGCGCCCACCACCGTGGATATCAACGGCGATGGTTTGCCCGAGGTGATCGTGGGCTTGAATGACGGTTACATTTACGCCTTTGGCACCAATGGAACGCGGTTGTGGCGCGCGGACATCCGCCATGGCCGGGCGGTGATGTACACGTCGGAAATTCTCGTCGCCGATCTGAACCGGGACGGCACGAATGAGTTGGTCCTGACCACGTACGGGAATCCGAACTCGATCGCACCCGGCCAGCCGCATGGATATTTGATGCTGTTCAACAACCAGGGCGGGTTGCTGCACGACATCCAATTGCCGACCCAGGGAAGCAATGGAAATGGAAAAGGCGCGCCGGCGGCGCCCACGTTGGGTGATTTGGACGGTGATGGCACGCTGGAGATTGTGGTGCAGACGTTCGATGGCAGTTGTTTTGTGTATAACGTGCCCGGTTCATCGACGGGATCGGTGCCGTGGCCGACGGCGCGAGGGTCTTATCTCCGGCAAGGACGGTCATTCCGGACCGGGCCGACCGTTCCGCCGAACATCATTTCGGTCAAAGTGGGAGCAACCAATGCGACCGTGGATTGGACGGCAGACCCGGACACTTACCAGGTGCTTGAAGCCTGTACAAATCTCGCCGCGCCCTGGACCGTTTTGAAGGCTTATTCGCCGCCGTCCGACCGGACCAATCATTTCATCGATACGCCGCTTCGCACCGCAAAATATTATCGGGTGCGTGCGGAGTAGTGGGTATTGCGAATGAATGCCGCCGGACCGGTTGGTCGTCGTGCCGGTCGGTCTTAAGCTTGGCCAAAGCGGTTGCGGCAGCGGCTATTTCGCGGAGACGGCCATGCGCAAGGCGACCTCGGCGACACGTTTACCGACACCCTTGATGGTATTCAAGCTGGCTTCGTCTTTCGAAAGGTTTTCGCCCTCCGACTGAATCGTGCCGCCCCAATGGTTTCCCGGCTTGCCATCGCCCACGAGGATCATCTCCTGCGACAGCATGAACATGATCAGTTGCTGCAGGATCAACTCCACCCCGGTGTTGCGTCCGCCGCCGACCGCGATCGCGCCACCCACTTTATTGCGCAGCGGGAAGCCGCCTTGACGGAAGGCGACCATCCGTTCAAAGAGTTGCTTGAGCGGCGACGAAACGATCCCCATGTAAACCGGCGAACCCATCAGGATGCCATGCACGTTTGTGGCCTCCAATTTTTCGCGCAGGGCGGGGAAGTCATCCGGCCGATCCGAACTCTTGGCGCCGACGGCGATGTACGGGTCCAGATTGAGCCCGGAAAGCTCGATCAATTCGGTGCTGATGGCCGGGCTGACGGTCTTGGCCGATTCGAGGGCCAGTTCCACCGCCTTGTAGGTGGATTTGCCCTTTCGCAGGCTGCCGGCCAGGCCGATGATTTTGACCGATCCAGCGGCGGGTTCGGCGGCATTGGACAACGAAGCGAGGGTGACCGCCGACATCGCGGCCGCCCCGAAGAACGCACGGCGGTTTAAGTCTTTCATGGGAACTTTATGGTTGAGGGGTTTGCTTTCGCGTTGCCTCGCAGCGTGGCGGAACGAAACCGGCGGTTCAAGGGCAAATGAAACTCGTGTCGATATATTTGCTTGCAGTCCAAAATTTATTGAATCGATAATTAGCTACGCGCATTTCGAGCAATTGAATGACCTTTCACTTCCGGAAATCGAAGCGAAGGCGGGGCCGCTTGTCGATGAAAGCAAGCCCACCGGCGTGCTTGCCTGCGGTCCTCACCGGGTAGAAAACCTAAGCTTGCCGGTCCGGCCCTGAACCCATCCGTTATCCAGCCTTTTCAACCAGCATGAGTCTCAACCACGAGCTCAAAACCGAAGGAATGAATGCCGCGCGTCTTAGGGGGCGCGCCGGGAAGTTCGTGACCGGAGTTTTTTTACGCCCGCTTCTGATGACCCCGGCGCGGTGGATTGCCACTTTTTGCCAATGGGCTGGGTTTGCCGGGCAGAGTGTGGTCACGGGTACGTAATGGATCAATCCGAACCGATGAAGTGAAAGCAGGTCAATCATTGCAAAGTTCCGACCCCGGCATTGGGAAGCGGTGGTCCCGGAGAATCGTTTGCTCCATCACCCTGGCATTGTTGACCGGGGTCGGAGTTGCCGCCGCCCCGTCGCGATCTTTGTTCGGAGACCGACGGCTACCGGCCCTCCCATCGACCGACGCCAGTGGTGGCGGCGGCGGGGCGGAAAGCGAAGTGGAAAAGCAGGCCGAACTGGTCAAACAAACGCTGAATGCGGTGGCCAGTCTTGTGAGCCTGCCGATTCAGAACAATTGGGATTTCGGCATTGGGCCGGAGGACGCGATGAAGTTCACCGCCAACATCCAGCCGGTCATGCCGGTCAGCTTGAGCCAGGACTGGAACCGGATTGTGCGCACCATTTTGCCGGTGATCTATCAGGAATCGCGATTTCCTGGGGACGGTTCCCAGGCTGGACTGGGGGACACGCAGCAAAGTTTCTTTTTCGCCCCCATGGCGCTAGCGGTCGGTCGGATTCTGGGCGTCGGACCGGCCCTGCTGTATCCTACGGCCCCGGACAACGATCTGGGTGAGAGTGACTGTGGCGCGGGGCCGACCATTGTGGCGTGGCGCCAGGAACGCGGCTTCACGTATGGCATCCTGACCAATCACATTTGGTCCTCCGCCGGGTGGGGCAGCGACGGAGTGAACGCCACCCACCTTCAGCCGTTTTTCGGCTCCAGCACGAAGACTTACACCACCTTCCTCGTGAATACGGAATCCACTTATGACTGGGAGCAGGATCAATGGTCGGTGTCCTTGAATTTCATGAGCACCCAGTTGCTCAAGGTTGGTAAGCAGTCTGTCAGCTTGCCATTGGGCTCCCGCTATGACGCCGAAGTCCCCAGTGGCGGGCCGGAATGGGGTCTTCGGTTTGCCGGTACTTTGTTTGCGATATGATTTCACCAACCCTTCACCCTAAGTCAACCTATCCCACCATGAATGCCACGATTCGTTGCGCCATCATTGCCCTGACAACCCTCGCGCTTCCCGTCTTCGCGCAACAGCCGACTGTTGCCGAGCGGGCGGCGATCTTGAAAGCCACGATGGCCGCCAGCCAAACGGTCCTGCGACAATACGAGTGGATTGAAACCACGGTCGTCAGCGTCCGCGGCGACGAAAAGTCCAACACCCAGGAGCGCTGCTATTACGGCGCCGATGGCGGCCTGCAGAAGATCGAACTTGACGCGCCACCGGCGTCGTCGAAGGAGCGCGGCTTGCGCGGCCGCATTGCGGCAAAGAAAAAAGAGGAAATGACGGACTATATGAAGCAAGCCGTGGCGTTGGTGAAGACCTACGTGCCCCCAGGCCCGGCGAAGATCCAAGCGGTCCGGGACGCCGGAAATGTCTCCATCGAAGTGCTCGACCCCGGCAAGCGCGCCCAGCTGAACTTTCGGGATTATGAAAAGCCGGGCGACAACCTCGGTGTGGAAGTCGACTTGACCAGCAATCGCCCTTTGGGATTGAAGGTTGCCACCTACATTGGCGACACGAAGGACGCCGTGACGCTGGACGTACATCTGGGACAGTTAAATGATGGTACCATCTACCCCGAGGATATTACGTTGACGGCGAAGGCCAAGGACCTGACGGTCAAAGTGACCAACAGCGGCTACCGAAAGACGGCCCAATAGCCACCACCGACCCGGAGCCAAGCTCATGCAAGCCCGAAACGTTCCTCTGGCGCTGGCCCTGTTGCTCACCGCAGCGACGGTCCCGGAGTTCACGCAAGCTCAATCCCCGATTGATCCCGGCTGGCCGCGGATATTCAAGCAGAACAGCAAACAGCTCACGGTGTATCAGCCGCAGGTCGATTACTGGCATGGCTACACCAACATCCACTTCCGCTGCGCGATCGCCGTGAAGGGCGTCACCTCGCAGGAGAAATATGGGGTCGCCGAAATCGATGCCGTGACGGTGACGGACCAGGCGGACCGCGTGGTGGCCATGGTGACCACCCAGCGCGACCTCCGGTTCCCGAATGTCGCGGCGGCAGAACTGGCAGCTTTGCGGAGTGCCGTGGACGCGCTGTGTCCCCCGGGCCAGGCCATGACCATTTCTTTGGACCGGGTGGTCGCCTGCCTGAACCCAGATCAGCACCCGACCCAGCCGCCAGTGGCGGTGAACCTTGACCCGCCGCGAATCTTTTACAGCCGCCAGCCCGCCATCCTGCTCCTGTGTCTGGGCGAACCGCAGTTCAAGCCCGTGGCGACGAATCGGACGGATCTCATGTTCGCACTCAACACGAATTGGGATGTGCTTTACGACACCGCGAGCCAGCGCTATTTCCTGTTGAATGGGGACAACTGGCTTGCCGCGCCCGATGTGAAAGGCCCGTGGACTGCCGCCCAGAATGTTCCGGCGTCGTTTTCGACCCTGCCCGCCAACGGACAGTGGGCGGCCGTGCGGGCTAACTTGCCGGGCAAGCGCGCCAAGATGATGCCCGCTGTTTATGTCAGCACGCAGCCCGCGGAACTGATTGTCACGCAGGGCGACCCAAGCTACCGCCCGATTGCGGGCACCCGACTGATGCAGGTGACGGACACCGACAGCGTCTTATTTCTGAATTCGGGCGATGGGCAATACTATTTCCTGGTTGCGGGCCGCTGGTTCCGGGCGGCCCGCCTGGAGGGGCCATGGTCTGGCGCCAGCGAGGATTTGCCCGCTGATTTCGCGCTCATACCCGATGGTGACCCCGCCGCTTTCGTGAAGGCCTGTGTGCCGGGCACCCGCGCGGCTAAAGACGCCGTATTGCTCGCCTCCATTCCAATCACCACCACTATCTATCTGACGAACACGACGGTCAACGTGACCTATAACGGCACGCCGCAGTACGTCCCGATTACAAACACGTCGATACAGTACGCCGTCAACACTTCCAAGCAGGTGTTTCTTGTGGCAGGTGGCTATTATTGTTGCGACGAAGGCGTCTGGTTCGGCAGTGCTGCAGCGACGGGGCCGTGGACCTTTTGCACTCACGTGCCACCAGTCATTTATACCATCCCGCCCTCGAACCCCAACTACAACGTCACCTACGTGGTCATCCAAAGCTCAACTCCTACCACGGTGACTTACAGTCAGACCTCCGGTTACAGCGGGCAGTATGTTGCCGCCACCGGCGTGTTGATGTTTGGCGCTGGTATGTTGACGGGGGCGGCCATTGCCAATCATTACGACTATTATTACCCGCCGGCGTGCCATTACAGCTATGGGTGCGGCGCAACCTACCACTATGGATACGGCGGCTATTATGGCGCCAGTAGCACAGTGTATGGCCCGTACGGCAGCGCCAGCCGGGCGGCGGCATACAATCCTTATACTGGCACCACGGCGGTGGGTCGCTCCGTCAGCACTCCCTATGGCACGGCAAGTCAGCGGGCCGCTTATAATCCCTACACGGGGGCCCGGGCTGCCGGCGGGTCTGTCAATACGGCCTACGGCTCCGCCAGCCGCGCTGCCGGCTACAATCCAACAACGGGCAATGCGGCATGGGGCGGTTCCCGTTCCAGTGCCTACGGCAGTGCCAGTGCGATGCAGACGAGTTGGGGTGCGAGTGCGGCCACGTGGAACACCGTCAATAGCCAAGGGAGCGTCGCCAAGTCCGCATCAGGCAATGTGTATGCCGCAAAGGATGGCACGGTGTACAAGCGGGATTCCGGCGGTGGCTGGTCCCAAAATTCCGGAGGCGGTTGGGAGAGCGTTTCCAAACCTTCCCCCCAGGGCGCGACCGCCAGTGCCGACCCGAAGCCTGCCAGTTCCTTCCCCACCAGCACTTGGAGCCAGGACCGGGAGAACATGGATTCGCAGGCGCAAACCCGTTCGTGGGGTAATCAGCAGCACGAGAACTCCCAATCGTGGCGAAATGCGCGCGAGGACATGCAGGATCGTTTCGGGGGCGACCGAGGTGGTTGGTCGCGCGAGGGGCGTGGTGGTCGGCGATGAGCCGAAGGTGACGCCCAGTTTGTTGCCGCCATATATCCGCCGCTGATACCATGCACCGAAACCCACGGAAATCGAACGCCCCGGCACTGCTGTTCACGCTCGCGCTGGCCTTCAGCTCCTGTTGCTCGCCTCCGCCTCCGCCGCCCAAACCAGGGGCGGCGAGAATGGACTACACCAAGGGCGTGCCCGGTGGCGTGATCGCCCAGACTTTCAAGACCACCGGTACCGTGACGGTGATCGACCCGGCGAAGCGCACGGCGACACTTCGGGGCACTGACGGGAAGAAATTCGCGGTGAAGTTTGGGCCGGCGGCCGGCGAGCTTGACCTGCTGCGGGTCGGCGACCGGATAAACGCCACCGTCATGCAGAAGATCGTTGCCTCGGTCGAGCCCGAAGGCGGGGCTGCAGATGACCGAGCAACGGACTTGGTGGCCCGGAAACCTGAAGGCGGCAGTCCGGATGGCCGTGTGACGGAAAACTTCCAGGTGGTTGCCGAAGTCATCCAACTCGATGCTGTCAAACGCACCGCGACATTGCGGTTTGAGGATGGCAGCTTGGTAGCGCTCCCGATCCGCGAGGATTTGGATCTGGGCCAGCGCAAAATCGGCGAACGGGTTGTCTTCCGCGTTATCGAAATGGTTGTCCTCAGCTTCGACCGACTCAAACCTTGAAGGACCGAACCGGTTCGCAGTCGCGTTGGCGCATGGTTCGAATGAAGTTTTGCCGGGCAAAATGCTGCAGAGAATGCGGGTGTGGTCCTGTGCTCTTTTGGAAAACTTCCCACAGCGCCCGGAGGCGACAGCATAAGGTTGGCGCCAGCATGCGCATCCACAATCAACGTTAGAAAATCAGGTTTCGATTACGGGGCGACTCCCTCAGCAGGGCGCAGCCGCAAACGGCGTGAGGTGGCGCCGCCGGGATGTTCGAACGGCACATTGAAAGTGAGCTGGAAGGTCCGGCGGTCGGCATCAAAACCGGTCTGCCAGTAATCGTGGCCGTGAACGCTTTGATCCACCGGCTGCCAGCCGGTTGCGGATAACTGCTCCAAGGTGGCGCCGCGATGCTGTTTCAGACCGGTGAAAGTGATCGGCACGTAGCCGAGGCCGCCCGTCAGGGTCACCTCGGCCTGTTGCGAGCGATCCACGGCGATCCTCAGGGGTTGCGTCGTGAGCACGCGACCGCGGGTCGCTTTCACTGCGAGCGCATTCCCGGCGGCTTCACGGTGGGTAAGTCGCCAGGTGTTGGCGTCGCGGGCCAGGGCGTCGCGATAGGCGGCGTTCGGCCCGTAATACGTGGCCGCCACGCTGGGGTGAACGACCAGTTCAAGGTCCGCCTCGACAAAGTCACCCTTTTCCAAGCGGCGCAAATCGGCGGGTGGCGCGAGTTCCAATGCCGAGCGGAAATTTCCCTTGCCCCATTCAGTGAGATACACCGCGAGCCGCGGGGTCGGACAATCTTTCCCGCCCAGTCGGGCCTGCCAGGAACGCACGATCCAGCCGCGCGTGGCGCCGCCTTCGCCTTTGGCGGGCTCGCCGTGCTCCGCGTGGGCGGACACCCAGGCCTCGGGGCCGCGCAGCGGGACGCCCTGACGGTCGTAGCGCCAACTGCCTTTGCCGGGAGACCATTCTTCGATCAGCCCGGCGGCATTGCCGATGGCGAGGCGGTCATAGCTGTTGCTGTCGTAGTAATCCGCGCCGAGCTGGAAAAACGTGAGCCGATTGAAATTCACGGAACGCTTTACCCGATAACGCAGGTGTTGGAACACCCGGACATAATCGTCCACGCGGGGCAACGAGACGGTCATCTCGGCCTCCACCGCACCGCCCCCAAAGGTTTCGCGGTAACGGGTGCGGGTCAGATTCGGTCCGGGCGCAATGTAATCACCGCGGGTGACAGCGAAGGGCAGGAAGCAATTGGCTGCATCAAACAGGAGGAGGTAATCACCGCCGCCGACGTTGCTGGTCCAGCTCCATGGTTTGCCGGTTTTGTCGGTGGTGACGAGGAAGGGGCGGATATCGGTAATGAAGCTCCGTCGTTGGACCCGGCCCGGCTCGAAGCAGATGGATTCACCGAAACTGCCAATCGCAGCCTGATCCCAGAACTGATTGTGGCCCCAGCCGATAAGGCTGAGTTGCGCATGGGACGCGGCGAACACACCGCCCCAACGGGCATAGGTCAGGGCGAACTGGAGCGTGTTGGTCTGGTGCGGTGGGAGGCGAAGAACGGTGGAGCCGTGAAACCAAGGACCTTGATGGCGCAAGACGCCTTTCTGGGCGTTGACATGCCAGTTCTTGGAAAGCTGGATAGGGATGCCGGTGGGAAATCCATCCGCGTCGAGCCAAAGCGGCGTGAAGCCGGTGATCGGCAGGTGGTTCGTTTCGCAAAATCGGAGTCGGACCACGCGCTCGAGATCAGAGTCGTTCCCGAGCTCCACGCGCCAGCGATCGAGCCGGTCGAGATGTTCCTCGGGATAATAAGTTCCTTTGGCGTTGCTCCACGGCTGGTTTTGCAGCTGGACCTCGAAGGCGTCGAACTCGGGGACATAATGGACGATGGGTGCATTGCTGGTGGTTAGTGCGGTTACGCGTGGTGGGGAGAAGGAAGGCGCCGGCGGAGTCCGTTGTGGGCTGCGGACGGAGGGTGCGAGAGTCAACCAGGCGCGCCGTTTCTCTCCCGCCGGCCAGGTTTTGTCGGCGGCGTCGGGGCGATCCGTGGTGGTTTCCAACCCGCGCGCCTGGAGCTGAAAATGCAACGAAACGGGGGTGAATGATTCGCGCGGTGTTATCTCAAACAACAGGGACATCCGATTCGGCCACGCGAGGAGTTCGAGATGCGCATCGGCATTTAGCGGGTGGCCCTGCGCATCGCGAAAGATCAGGCTGTCGAAATCCACGCGTTGCAGGATGCTGCCGTATTCGACGAAGCGGACGGGGAAAAAGAAAGGGTCCTTGGGTGCGGGCAGGGCGGCGCACCGATAGTTGGTGCCGCCAACCGTGACGGCCAGTTCAAATTCGGCGGGCGGCAGTTGAAGCAGGCGTTCGTTATTTTCGGAGAAAACGTCGTCCCGGGTGGCGCCGGGGAGCGGACCGAGGTGCGGGAATTTCAGATTCAAGGTGTCCACGACGAGGCCATAGCGACCCGTCCGCACACAAAGCCAGCGGCCATGGGGGCGGGCATCGTAGCCGGCGGGCTGGCCATGAAAGTACGGCGGACCGTCCGCCCACCAGAGGAAGCCGAAGTCGCTCGCGGCGGGCAAGGGCAGGGGAGCCGGCGTGCCCCAAGCGAGCGTGGCGATCCCCGCCAGCAACGAGGAAAGCAGCAGAGCGCGCGGCCGGCGGCGCATTGAAGCTTTTAGTCCGTGTTTCATGGGATCAAGCAACCCCTGCCCGCCGGGACAAGGCGGTCAGAGGCGCAGAAAGATTTTGCGCTGATAAAGAAAGCGCAAAAACCAGAAGCCCAGCGCGAGGGTTGTCAGCGCGAGCACCAATTCGCTGTAAGGCCCGAAATACCGACCCGCCTCGCCGCCGACAAAGAGCTTGGCGAGCCCCTCGAAATCAATGAAGCGGCCCCCGAAATAAATGGTGATGGGATTGGCGCCGATCCAGACAAAGGGCATCGCCCACTTCTGCCATTTCCAGACGTCAATGATCTGATAAAAGGCGGCGAGCAACAGGCAACTGTAGCCGCCCGCCACCAGGACGAACGAGGAGGTCCAGATCTTTTTGATGACCGGGAACTGCAGATGCCAGAGCCAGCCGACGGCAAGCCCGGCCAGGCCGGCGGCGATCAGGTAAGTGACTTTTTTGCGCTCGGGCACGGCGGAATTCTGGAGCAGCAAACTGGCGAACACGCCGAGCAGGCAACTCGCAACGGCGGGCAGCGTGCTCAGCAACCCCTCGGGGTCGTGATCACCATCCCATTTGCGCAACGGAAGAAACTGTTTATCCACATAGTTGGCGAGGTTCATGCCCTCCGCGAAATTTCCGGCGCCGTGTTCAGGGACCGGAACGAAGGAGAGCAGCGCCCAGTAACCGATCAGCAAGCCGGCGCAGACGCCGACCAGAGCCTTGGGCTTGAGATAGCAGAACAACAGGCTGGCGAAGAGGTAGCAAAGCGCGAGGCGTTGCAGCACCCCGAGCAGCCGGATTTTTTCCACCGGCGTGGACAGTCCGCCATAATAAACGATGCCCAGCAGGTAGAGCAAAACGGAGCGGCGGAGGATTCGGATGACCGCCGCCCGCCGGCCCGATTGCGCGATGGTTTTCGTGAGCGAAAACACCAGCGAAACGCCGATGATGAAAACAAAGAGCGGGAAGATCAGGTCCTCGAAGTGAAACCCGGCCCAGGGTTTGTGTTCGAGCTGGTCCGCCAGCAGTTTGATCGGACCGGTGTCGGAGATTTTCCGCAGCCCCGACACCAGGCTTTCGGCGCCGACGATCCAGAACATGTCGAAACCGCGCAAGGCATCGAGCGAGAGCAACCGCTGCGCGACCGGCGCCGCGGCGGCTCCCAGCGGATTGGGTTTAGACATGATGGCAGCCGGGTCGGGTTCGGCGAACGCGCCGGCAGATCGCCATGGCCGCAGTTCGCAGCGGTCCCCACCCGGGGGACTATTTCTTCTTGTCCCAGTTCTGGTCCTTGATGATCTGATCGAGCTGGGCCGCGGGCTCGGCGTCCGCCGGGATGATGTTGAAACGGATCAGATATTTGGCGATGTCCCGCAGGTGCTTGATCTCTTCCTTCTTGGCGGCGAGCGCGGCCGGGGACAGTTTTTGCACTTCCTCCAGGTATTGCACGGCCAGTTGGTGCGCCCGTTCCGCGGTGGCTTCGTCCTGCTCATAGACGAGCGACTCGGTCAGCCGCAGCATCTCGGGCAGCGGATTGGCGGGGTCGCGCCGGCTGGGCGCATCTTTGCGGATCTGGGCGGCGATCTCCGCGCGTTTCGCCGTTGTGGCCTCGGTGGTGAGGTAGCCATCGGTGCCGCCTTCCACGGGGCGCGGTGGCAACGGGCGATACCAGATGTTGCGGTAGCGGACGGGATTGCCATGGTCCTGCAATTTCAGCGGACCGACGGCCGGGAACGGACCGGGTTTGGTGCGGGCCATGTGACCCGTGCCGCCTTCTAGCATGGTGTGGTCCTGCACCAGGACGCCATTTTCAAACACCGTGATGTAGCCGGGATCCAGTTGCTGGCCATCCTTGTAAACCGGCCGGCGAAAGACGATGTCGTAAGTCTGGAACTCGCCCGGCGGGCGGAGCGCATTGGCCATCGGCGGGTTCACGCCATAAACCGATCCGGCGGAGCCATCGGGGTAGGTCGCGTTATTATAGTTATCGAGCACTTGGATTTCGACCAGGCCCATCAGGAAGACGCCGCTGTTGCCGCGGCCCTGGCCATTGCCCTCGACTTTGGCCGGCGCGGCCCATTCGACGTGGAGCTGGCAGTCGCCAAATTTTTCCTTGGTGCGAACGTAACCCGAGCCGGGCACACACTCCATCGCGCCATTCTTGACGACCCATTTGGTCGGCACGCCGTTGCCTTCATCGGCTTCCCATTTCGAGAGATCGGTGCCGTCGAAAAGAATCACGGCGTCGCTGGGCGGCTTGCCGGGTTGCTCCGGAGAGCTAAAGGTGCCGGGGGCGACCACTTTGGGCTGCGGCCGATTCTGGTCATGTACCGCCCAAGGATGATGGTCGTCCGGGGCATCGCCGTAAAAGGGAGAGCCAACATTCGCCGCCAGCCCGGTGGCAGCGACCAGGAGCGAGGCACATAAGGAAGTGGAAGTGGATAGCAGATTCATGGAATGGTTATTGGTTAACAACGCGGGCTCAGTCTGGGCAAGCCGGGGCCCAAATGTCCAGCCCCGGTTGAGAGCTGCTTTGGCTGCCGGCGCCGCCCGTTGGCGGCTGAGTTCGGATTTGGCCGGAACTACCCGGCATGCACAAAAGTCTGCGCCGATGTAGCCGGCTTGGTCTCGAGGCGGAGTACCGTTTCCCGTGCGCGCCCTCTGTTCGGGGCCACCGGCATTGTGGCCGAACGGTCGAAGGATTACTATTCAGTGCAATGACTTCAACTGGTGAGCTGCCGTTTGACCGGTTGCGAGGCTTGGACCCCAAACCGACCTTGCGGCTTTGGGATCGAATCGTGACGGGGGCCGGGGCGATGCTGGTGGTTGGTTGCACGCAAGCCTGGGCCGCGGATCTGGCCATCGAACAAATCCAGCTTCCTCTGCTTCAGATTCAGGGACAGGCAGTCCGGGCCCACACCCAGGGGCTGGAACTTCGGGGAGGCAGTTATTATGTCACCGCGCGAAGGGAGGACGTTCGCCCCAAGCGCGCCTTGCTCTTGCGAACCGATCCGGCGGCTTCCGGCTGGGTCGCTTGGGACATCACCCCCGTGGATGCGCAAGGTGGCGTCACGGATTTGGATCATCCCGGCGGCATGCAGTCGGATGGGACGCGGTTGTGGATACCGCTGGCACCGAGCAAGCGGGCCGGACGCAGCCTCATTTGTGCGTTTCAATTTGCGAACCTCGTGGCCGGCCGACCGCTCAAACCGGATTTTGAGTTCGCCGTGGATGATCACATCGGGGCCGTGGCTGTTGACGCCGATCGCCAGTTGTTACTCGGAGCCAACTGGGACACCGAGCGGGTTTACCTTTGGGATTTTCGCGGCCAGTTACAGCGGACGCTGACCGGGGTTGAATTGCAAGCCCGCGGCCTCGGTGTCGTCGCGGGTGCGGAAGCCCGGTCGGGCATCGCCGTGCAGGACTGGAAGGTGGTTGGGGATCGGCTTTTCGCTTCCGGACTGTTTCGCACGCCTGGGGCAGCGTCAGGGTCCACGGCGAACCGCCTGAGTTCCTTCCGGGATTTTCTGAAGCCGGAATTCCAGTGCCAGACCGTCACGCTGCCTTTGCGGCCGGGGATCATGCTGGCCCGGGAGGGCATGGCGATTTCGAAGGATGCGGTGTATTTCCTTCCAGAAGATTTGGGAGCTTCCAACCGCCTGTTCCGGGTGGCGTTGACGAATCTCATGGAGCAGGGTGGCAGCCGTGAATCCTCGTCCGTGGCCCCCAAAACGCCATGAGCCAGTTCTCGCCGCTGGCAGAATCCGCCCTTGAAGGTTTGCTAAACAACCCGCATGCCAGACTCGCGGGCTCCGTTTCCGTGGGCGTGGGATGGGAACCTGCCCGCTGCACGCGATGAGCGATATTCAACCCGGGAAATCGAGTTCGCGTTTCGCCACCGCAACCGGTGGGATGCGGCCGCTTGCGACGGCATTGTTGCTCGCCGCCTCCGCGCTGCCGGTTGGGGCAAAGAACTGGCCGGCGTGGCGTGGGCCGGAGGGCAGCGGGATTTGTCGCGAGCAGAACCTGCCGCTCCACTGGAGTGCGACTGAGAATGTCCTTTGGCACGTGCCGCTGCCGGATCGCGGCAACTCGACCCCCATTGTTTGGGGCAACCGGGTGTTCGTCACGCAGGCGGTTCCGCAACGGAGTCGCCGGACATTGATGTGCTTTGACCGGCGCGATGGGAAGTTGCTCTGGCAGGCCGGACCGACCTGGACGGAGCCGGACCCCACGCACGAGAACAACCCCCATTGCACACCGTCACCGGTCACGGATGGCCGGCGCGTGCTGGCTTGGTTTGGTTCGGCCGGGTTGTACTGTTTTGACTTCGACGGTCACGAACTTTGGCGGCGCGATCTGGGCCGGCAAACGCATGAATGGGGCTACGCTTCATCGCCCGTGCTCCATGGTGACCTGTGCTTCCTGAACTTTGGTCCTGGCCCGCGCAGCTTTTTGATCGCGCTCAACAAACGGACCGGCAAAACCGTGTGGCAAAGCGCGGCTCCCGCAGTCGGCGCCGAGGCGAAGTGGGAGGATTTCGGGGGTGAAACCCGGCCGGGGGCACCCGGCGACGCGACCAAGGTGTCCGATGTGGCGGGTTCCTGGGCTACGCCACTGGTGGTGCGCGTCGGTGCGCGGGACGAGTTGGTCGTGGCGTTCGCTTTGCGGCTCATGGGGTTCGCCCCGCGGACCGGTGAAAGCCTGTGGACGTGCGACGGGCCGAACATCGGGGTCTACAGCTCACCGTGCTTCGGCGACGGGATCGTGGCTTTGAACGCCAGCGGTCTGCGGAACACGGTCATGGCGGTACGGCCGGGTGGCCGCGGCGAAGTGACGGCAACGCACCGGCTGTGGATTCAGTATCCGGGCCACAACAAGACGTGTCTCGGGGCCGGCGTGATTTTCCGCGGGCGTATTTTTCAGGTGAACAGGCTTGGGTTCGCGCAATGCCTCGATCTCCAGACCGGGCAGATGATCTGGGAGGAGCGGCTTCCCGGCCGCGGGGCCCGAAACGCCTCCTGGTCGGCGCCGTTGCTGGCGGGCGATCGACTCTACGTGCCCAATCAGAACGCCGACGTGGCGGTGCTGCGGGCGGGCGCGAAATTCGAGTGTCTCGCGACCAATTCGATCGGCGGCGAACCCATGAATGCCTCGCTGGCGGTGTCGGACGGCGACATTTTCCTGCGCACCGACAAACAGCTCTGGTGCGTGCGCGCAGGGAAGCAGCCGTGATGGGAGTCGCTGACCGCGTCGAACTCCGCTTCTGCCGTCTTGGGTTGGCAGGAAGAACATTGGGCGCGTGGAGACGAGCTCCTCCCCATGAACCGATCGAATTCCAGCGGTGAGTTTGCGGTGTTCATGTGCTGT
>CAZIJO010000027.1:0-27690 GCA_964539515.1 uncultured Bifidobacterium sp.
CCCGGTTACCGGCAATCGTGCATTGATTGAGCGTCAGTTGGCCGGCGTTGTAAATCCCCCCGCCGCCGCTGGTGATGATTTCGCCGCCCCCGTTGTCAGCGATGGTGCAACGATCCAGGGTCAGATTTCCCTGGTTGTAGATCCCGGCGCCTTTTTCAGTATCGAAGCCGTTCCGGAGGGTCAAGGAGCGCAATTCCACCGTGGCATTCGCGGCCACCTCCATCACACGATAGGAGCCAAGCAGTTGAATTCCACCGGGCAAGGCCGACGCGTCAATGATGCAACGGTTCGACAGCAGCAAGGTGGTTTGGAGCGGGATGCTCTGGCCCGAGAGACCGGCGGCAAAGGTGATGGGGCCGGCTTCCCCGGCGGCAATCACCTGCCGCAGTGAACCGGGGCCGGCATCGGCGCTGTTGCCGACGATATTCAGCGACTGCAACTCCACGGCGCCGATGTCCACATGCGCGCCGACCAACCGGGGCTGGCCGCGCTGGTCATTGGGAAAAAGGAATGTGGTGGGGACGAAATTGGTGTTTCCAGGAAGGATAACATCGGTGAGGTCGCTGGCCGCGTCCAAGGCCGGCGAATGGGTGCGCGGTGGCATGGTCGGAGTGGGGCCGCCATAATTGCCGAGCGGGAGCAGGAGCGGATCGCCAGCGACCAGGTTCGTGCCTTTCGGGGTGTAGGTGCCGGAGATGTTCGCATTCAAGTCGGCGGTGTTGGCCGACACGATGGAATTGAAGATGAGCAAATTACCGCCAAGGTTGTAAATCCCGCCACCGTCACCAGGTTGACTGTCATAACCCATCACCTTCTCCCCTCGAACTGCGCTATTCGCAGTAATCGTGCTTTGATTGATCGTGAGGCTGCCGTTGTAGTTATGAACGGCCCCGCCGGTGCCACCATAAGAGTCGTAGGACGTAACCGAGTTCCCGGTGAAGGTGCATTGGTTAATGGTGGTCGTCCCGGCCAAGTTGAGAACCGCGCCGCCATGCCCCGCATCCAAATCAGGGATCGTCCTGTTCCCCACAAATGCGCATTGATTCAGATTCAAGACGCCGAAAAGATTGAAAACGGCACCGCCGTTCAAGGCGGAGTTCTGATCCAGATAGCAGTCCGTCAAAGTCAACTTTCCCTCATTCAGAATGGCCCCGCCGTTACCAAAATTACCAACCGAGTCGAATTGCGACCTGCCGCCGCTCAACCTCAGGCCCTTTAGACTGGCCGTGACATTGGTGGCCACCGTGATGATGCGGCTAAAAGGCAGCGTGTTCGTGATCTGAATCCGGTTGGGTAAAGCCGTCGCGTCAATGGTGATATTCTTGGTCAACTCGATGTCTCCCGAGGTCAGCACGATGACCTGACCGGACAGGCCGGCGGTGAAGGTCACCGTCGCTCCGGATGCCGCCCCTGCCACCACCGCCCGCAGGGAGCCGGCCCCGCTGTCGGCGGTGCTGGTGACGACTTGCGCCTGTGATCGCGGCGCCACGAGCAGCAGGCCGGCGGCGAAGAGGTGGAAGATTCTGGCATTCATCGTTGGTTGACGGAAAATCGGGCGGCGCAAAACCCAAATCGCACATGGTTCTGAGCTGGCGGGGAATATCTCGGATCAAAAAGCGAAGTCAACCGGCAAGTAACCCAATGGTTCGCCGGCAATCAGCACCGAACTCCTGATTGGATGGGGCCGTTCAAGTTTTGATTTCCACCGTATCAGATCTGCTTCGTCGCACCGAACGAGGACGTGGCGTTGATTGACTGCGCCAAAACCATCGTAAACCATCTCCGCGTGAACATGGTGCGGGTGGAAGCCGATTTCGGGGCCACGCCGATCAAAGCCAGGATGACCGCCGCCGAGCAATCGCGCGGAAGGTCGTCGCTGGTGAGGCACGACTCCTGACGAGCCGGCACGCGCGATATGGCATGCGGCCCGCAAGGCACGACGCCGAAGGCGGAGGCCAGCGCGAAAAATGGGGGCGGATATTGAGGAGCGGAAGGCCTGGCCGTGTTGGGCCAAGGCTCGACTTTTGAGCGCTCGCTGCGTAGGGTAACGCAACTCTCGCTATGCTTGCGCTTTTAACCCGGTTCGCGATTTCACTGCTCGCGTTGGCACCGCTCGCAGCCGTAAATGCGGCGCCCGCGCTGCCAACGTCGGTCGTCGCCAGCAACTGTTTCTTCGTTGTCCACAGCAATGCTTCGTCGCTGATCTGGGTTGCACCGCCGACATGGCGGGTGATGCGTGACAGCGCCACCCCGGTGGCCGGTGGAACGGGAATTGACCTCTACGCCGCGCGAAACGAATACGAACCGGTGCAGATTGTCACGCGCGCGCAGGAGGTGGGGCTACGATCGCTGAGTCTCGGTCCAACGTGGACCGGCCCCACGGACATCGTGATCACCGCCACGCTGCACGACGTCGCGTACGGGGCGACGGCGTGTGCGACGGGGGAGCCGGATCGGCTGAATCCGATTGCGTTCGGCGAGGTGCAGACGGTGTGCGGCAACAGCAACCAATCGTTCTGGCTGACGGTGTTTGTGCCGACCAACGCGGCGGCGGGGATTTATTCGAACACGTTGACGTGCTCACTGCCGGGCATCACCACGAACTTCCCCATTCGTGTGCATGTCTTCAACTTCTCCCTGCCCGCCGAAACCGCGTTCGGCTCGTTCGTGGACTGGAGTTTCTCGGGGACATCAAGCTCCGACCTGGAGGTAAGGAAATGGTTTCACCAACACCGTCTAACGCCCCGTTCCGTCACTTATCCCAGCGCGTTGCAGCCAAGCATCACCTGGGACACCGCCGCCAACCCATCCCGTTGTGCTGCGTTCTATGACGAGGGCGATCAGCCTGCGCCCTATTCGATCCGCTGGCTGGCGCGGCAATTCATCGCGGGTGTCGGGTTCAACGACGGAGTTGGTTTTCCCAATTTCATCACCCACCAGTTCGTTTCCAACATTCAACCCCGACCCTCGACATTCTGCGGCGAATCCCTCGCGGGCGATCCGCGCGGCCCCGATTACGGCACCGCGGCCTACAACGCTGCGTGGGGAAACTACCTCGCGGCGCTGCAGAATTATTGCGACCCCAACGTGTCCGCGAACAACGGCGGCAATCCGTTCGGTCATGATTATTTGGCGAAGGCCATTTACTTCGTCATGAACGAGCCGCAGGACACCAACGACTACAACCTGGCGGCGTGGCTGGCCCAACTCAGCCGGCAATACGCGCCCAGGTTGCGACTGATGATTTCCGAAGAGGCGAAGCCGGAGATTTACAACAATCCGCTCTATCCCGGACAAGGATACGACATCTGGCTGGCGCATCTGCCGACCTATTCGAGCGCGATGGGCAATGCGCTGGCCCGTAAACGCGATCACGGGGAGCAGACCTGGTGGTATTCGCTGCCGAGCGATCCGGCGCACTTCCTCCACCCGAACCAGACGACGAACCGTCCTGCGATGGATACGCGGATGCTCACCTGGCTGGCATGGCATCATCGCGTTGAAGGCTGGACCACTTCGGGCCTCGACGCGCCGATGATGACCGTCTCAAACGGAACGATCTTCGTGCCGACAATCCGTTCGGAACTGCTCCGCGAGGCGATGGAGGATTACGAGTACTTCAAGCTGGCGAGCGGCGGAAACAAAGCTGCGCCATTCCAACCAAATCCCGCCGATCGTTTTGTGTCACTCATCGCGAGTTCCTTGACGGGCTTCGATCGCGACCCGGGCAAACTGCATTGGTTGCGCCTTCAACTTGGCCGACAGATTTCTGGTGCAGGCGCGGCGCATCCATTGTTGCCGCCTGCCACCCCACGGCCGTATGGATCGTACTACGTGGATTTTGGATGGCCGCCAGGCTCCCCTTCGTTTTCTTTTAACGGTCACGCGTGGCTGGCAATGGGCTGGCAACTTTACGATCCGGCGGCCACCAACACCGGGTGGTATGTGGCGGACACGGCTGACACCAGCCCGCTCACGACTTGGATTACCGGCTCCGGCAACATTGTCCAAAACCGAGTAATGTACGACGATTTCAATCGCCCCGTCACCTTCCGCTTTGGGTTGGCCAATGGACTATATGATGTCGAAGTTGCCATGGGACGGTTGGGGGCGATTCGTTCGGACCAAACGCTCGTGACCGTGAATGGCATTGACTTCTTCGGCAATCGGCTGGCGAACTCGCCGCAAACCGTGGCCAGCCTTACGTCCGTGACGAATCGCATTACCATCGTGAACGAGTCGCTCGTGTTGGAAGCGGGCCGGCAGGTGAGCGGCGGCGCTTATGATCTCTTGAATTATTTGACCATTACCGCCGCAAGCCCCGCTTCCGCCGACGGATTGGACGACGACTGGCAGACGTTACACTTCGGCAGTCCAACGAACATTGTCGCCGGTCCAAGCGGAGATCCGGATGGCGACGGCGCGGGCAATTGGCGCGAGTTCCATGCCGGCACGAATCCGAATTCCACCGCGTCGCGTCCGGTTATCAGCGTTAACCTTCCGTCCGCAGAGCTCATCGAACTCACCTGGACGAGCGCATCGAATCACGTGTTTCGGCTGGATCGCTCCAGCGATTTGTCGAGTTGGAGCGTGGCGTCCAACAATGTGGTGGCGACCACCAGCGTCACATCGGCGTTGCTGGCTCGCCAAGCCGGCTTACCGCGAGAGTTCCTGCGCGTTGTTCCGCTGGCGCCCTGAAACGCTGACCACGCAGAAACGTGAGCGCGCGTTTCCCCAGCCACGAGAAAAAGCCGCCGGTGAATTACGCCAACCCTTTCGGGCACCAACCCGCGCGAATTCGCCCATCGCGAGGCCAGTTATTCGCCAAAAGTTCGCGGTAAAATCCAAGCTGCCGGGCAACCCAAAGTCCACTCTATGCTGGTGATCGGCGCGCGCGACACAGCGGCGGGCGCGGGGAGCGTGCGCCTCCATCACGGCGGCCCGCAGGGCGCGAGGCCCAAGGGGGAGGTCTGGGCGAAGATTCCGGCGGACATCCGCGCGCGGAAAGGGTAATAGTTGGCCGGCATACAAGAATTCATACCATTGCTCAGATGCGCTCCGATATTAGCGATTTCCTGGTGGCAGCCTGTTTGTTTGCAGGTCTGGTTGGTTGTCTGGAATTTTGGTTCGTGGTTGGCCGACGGGTGCAGCGGCGGCGTGGCGAACCGCTGGACCAACTGGCAAACATACAAGGCGCCACCCTTGGCCTGCTGGCCCTGCTGCTAGGCTTCAGCTTTGCCCTGGCTGCCGGGCGTTTCTCGGATCGCGTCCAGTTGATTGTGCATGAGGCAAACGCCATCGACACCGCGTGGCTGCGGTGTGATGTGCTGCCGGAAATGCCGCGCGCGCAGGTCCGCGAACAACTGCGGCGCTATATAGTCCAACGCCTTCGGTTTTACGATGCCCCCGACGAGAGCACCAAGCTCGCCGCCATTACGGAGTCTGAAGTTCTCCAAAGCCAAATGTGGACAATCGTTTCCAACGTGGCGCAAACCACGCCCACGCTCGCCGATGTCCTTCTGCCTCCTTTCAATGAAATGTTCGACCTGCACAGCAGTCGCATCGCCGCGGCGCAACGGCACATGCCGGGCATGTTGCTGGCGTTGCTGATGGCCTGTTCTGCGGTGTCGGTCGCCGCCGTGGGCTATGGCTGTGGTGTGGCGGGCAAGCGAAACGTCGTGCTAACGACCGCACTGAGTTTTCTTATCGCGGGGACGCTGTGGGCGATCATAGACATGGATCATCCGCGCAAGGGACTGATCCGGGCTGGCCAGCAGCCGATGCTGGACCTGCAAAAAAGTCTGGAGAAATCCCGCGCCCCCGCTCGGCCGCCAACGGTTGGTTAGAATTTCAAGGATAGCCCGATGCTGTAACCAGTCAGCGGCCCCTCCCAGTAATAGGCCCCACTGATAACCACTTCCCTGAGTGGCTTGAGGGCGTGCGGCAGGGTGATCCCGATTCCCGCCCGAGCCTCATAGAAGAAATCCACAAAATCGATTTCCGTGATATCGCCCGCAAGATCGTACCGCGCAAACTGCGCGAAGGGACGAAGGGGAAAATGCAAAATGGCCCACGGAGCGCGATAACTTACCTCAGCCTGGTTCTCCCAAACCTGGGAGCTGGAATCCAGATTAATATAGCTGCTGTTGTTGTGAAGGTCGTACAGCTGGAGAAAAGTGTAGCGTGACCTTACCTGAAAATCCCACCGACCCACCGTCCAAGCCCCGCGCGCCTCCAGCGAAGGCGAGACGGTGAGGATGTCGGCGTGCCAATTATCGATGAGGTTGGCAGTTGGGTCGGTCGGAGGGACATCGCGATTGTAATCCTGCCATAGATGGCTGTAAGCCAGCATCAGGCGTGGGGCGAGATACAGCCAGTTGCAGACTTTCCATTCCACTCCACCGCCGGCGGAAAAGGTGTAGCCGCGAATGCTGAATTCACCTTTTGGCGGGCCAAGCCCAGTCACATCCTCGTTAAGCTTGAAATAACCATAATAGCCCTCCACAAACGGGCGAAAGTGATTGGTCTCATCGCCGAACTTGTAATCGGCGGGGAGTTTAAAGGTTGAGAAGTCAACGTCATCGGGGCCCGGGTTGTCGAAGTGAAAGTCGCCGGCCGAGATTGTGTTGGCAGACGAAAAGACATCGAGCACAGTGGCGCCGGACCGGGCGATTTGGTTGTTCAATTCTTGCACCCCTGACGGATCCGGTTGTGCCTTCAGGGTGGTTATTCCCAGGGCGGCGAGGAGCAATAGCAGGAAACCCATCCGGAAGCCTAGCCGGGAGCAAGCACTCGGGAACTCGGTTGGCGACTGCACGCGAGGGACATGATGTCGTACTGCCCTCCAGAGAAACAACAAAATTCCCGGAAAGCCCAGGCCGGCTCACGCGAACCCGAAGGCGGAAGTCATTGCGGATCCTCGCCCGAATCCACCTGCGGCGGTCGTAACAACCTGCCGGATGCCCGGAGATGGATCAGGAACGAGCGAGCGGGCGGTTAAGCGATGGAAGTTCATCAAACCACCGTCCGGCTCCAGCCGGTGCGCCAGGGATGTTAAACTGGCAAGGGGCCGAATCCTGGGGCAGAATGGTGGCATGCAATCAGCCCAACTCCCAGGCCTTGTGTTGTCGCTGCCGTTGCTGGTGGCCTGTTGCAATGCGAGTCACGCCGCCGATTCCTGCGACCCGATTCGCACGTTCGCCGACGGCAAAGCGCCGTTACGCGAGATTTTCATTGCGCCAACCGGCAACAATGCCACGGGCGATGGCTCACCGGCCAATCCCTACCAGACAATCAGCCGGGCCCTGCAAGGGGTTCAGCCCGGCGACGCGGTGCGCCTGATGCCGGGCACCTATAATGCAGGAACCTTTATCGGAAATCTGGCCGGCAATTCCAATGCCCCCATCTGGCTGGGCGGCGTGCCAGGCCAGCCCCGGCCCGTGATCAGCGGCGGCGCCACCGCGCTCCAGCTTTCGCGGGTGCGCCATCTCATCATCGAAAACCTCGAGGTCACCGGGGCGACAGCCAACGGCATCAACTGCGACGACGGAGGCGAGTATGCAAACAGCAATGCCACCCGCCACGTTATCTTCCGTAACCTTTACCTGCACGACATCGGCACCGGCGGCAACAATGACGGCCTGAAGCTCTCAGGGGTGAATGATTACTTCGTCCTGGACTGTCAGTTCGCACGGATGAGCGCGGGCGGCAGCGGCATTGATCATGTCGGATGCCATCGCGGATTGATCGCCCGCTGCACGACCATCGACGCGGGCAGCAATGCCATCCAGTGCAAAGGCGGCAGCGAGGATATCGAGATCCGATGGAGCCAATTTACCAATGGCGGCGCGCGGGCCATCAACATCGGCGGCTCGACCGGCTTTGAGTTCTTTCGACCGCCCCTCGCCCTGGGCACCCCGAATTACGAAGCGCGGAACATCCGGGTCCTCGCCAATCTGTTTCGTGGATCGGAGGCCCCCATCGCTTTCGTGGGGACAGTCGATTCTGTCGTCGCCAACAACACGCTCATCGAGCCGGGCCGCTGGGTGTTGCGCATACTGCAGGAAACCGTTTCGAGCGGCGGCTACACGTTTCTGCCGTGCGGCAGCAATCAATTCCTCAACAACCTGGTTTACTTTGACCGCTCCCGGATCAGCACGCACGTGAACGTCGGCGCGAACACCGATGCCGCCTCGTTCAAGTTTGCGCACAACCTGTGGTACGCATTCAATCAGCCGAGCCAATCGCAACCAGCACTCCCCGCCCCCGAAACCAACGGGGTGTATGGATTGAATCCGCTTTTCACTGACCTGGCGGGCGGCGATTTCTCTGTGGCCACCAACAGTCCGGCCGCGGGGAAGGGAAGGCGGCTGCCGGGAGTTTGGTCGGATCTCCTGGAGCGTTGTTACGCCAACCCGCCCACGATCGGAGCGTTCGAGGCGAAACCGCCGCCCACCGAGCAGGCGGATGCCGATGGCGACCTCATGCCCGACCTCTGGGAGGCCGAAAACCAACTCAACCGTGACGACGCCGGCGACGCCGCGCTCGATGCCGACGGCGACCAATTGAGCAACCTCGGCGAATTCCTCGCGGGCACTGATCCCAACGATCCGCTGTCGGCCTTCACGCTGCGCTCACCCCAAATCGACGCCAGCGGCTTTGCCTTTCGTTACCCGACCGTGACCGGTCGGGTGTATCGCGTTCAATCCCGGGACGGAATCACACTCACGCCGTGGTTGGAAGCGGCAGTAACGAACGGAACGGGCGGCGATATCGAGTTTCGCCAGATCGGCCCGACGGAAGGCCCGAAGCTTTTTCGGGTGCGACTGGAGTTGGCGCCTTGACCGCAACCGTGCAGTTACACGGGCAGCCAGGTAGTGGCGACGCCTCGGCGCCCGAAAGTGACTTCAAGCCAACCGGCCGAGCCAGGGTGAAAGCGTTCTTGACGCCGGCGTCGGAGGTGAATAACGCTGGCGCGACATTCGCCTTTGTATCACCACCATGAGTTCCGCCATTCTCGCCCTGGACCAGGGCACCACCAGTTCCCGGGCGATCATCTTCGACCACGGTGGGGGCATCCGCGCCGTCGCCCAGCGGGAGTTTCGCCAGATCTATCCGCAGGCGGGCTGGGTGGAGCACGATCCCGAGGAAGTGTGGCAAAGCCAGCTCACCACCGCCCGTGAGGTGCTGGCCAAAGCGGGCCTCCCGGCTAAAGACATTGCCGCCATCGGCATCACAAACCAGCGCGAGACCACCGTGGTTTGGGACCGCAAGACCGGCCAGCCCATTCACAACGCCATTGTGTGGCAGGATCGCCGGACGGCGAATTTCTGTGATGAACTCAAGCGGGCCGGGCATGCGGAACTGATCCAGCGCAAGGCTGGCCTGGTCATTGACGCGTATTTCTCGGGGAGCAAAGTGCGCTGGTTACTCGACCACGTGCCCGGGGCCCGGGCCCGGGCCCAGCGGGGCGAGCTGGCATTCGGCACGATCGACACGTGGCTGTTATGGAAACTCACGGCGGGCCGCTGCCACTTCACTGATCCCAGCAACGCGTCGCGAACGATGCTGTTCAATCTGCATACCCGTCAATGGGACGACGAATTGCTTGCGGTGCTGGGGGTGCCGCCCGAACTTTTGCCGGAGATCCGTCCATCCAGCGAAGGGTACGGGGAGATCACCGCCGACCTTCTGGGGTCACCCGTCCGGGTTGCGGGGATGGCCGGAGATCAACAGGCGGCGTTGTTTGGACAGAGTTGTTTCACCCGGGGCCTGGCCAAGAACACCTACGGCACCGGTTGCTTCATGCTCATGAACATCGGTCCCAAGCCAGCGCCCTCGAAACATCAATTGCTCACCACCGTCGCGTGGCAGGTCGATGGCCAGACGGATTTCGCGCTGGAAGGCAGCGTGTTCATCGGCGGCGCGGTGGTGCAATGGTTGCGCGATGGGCTTGGCCTGATCAAATCGGCCCCCGAGGTGGAAGCGCTGGCGGCCAGCGTGCCGGATTCTGGCGGGGTGTATCTCGTCCCCGCGTTTGCCGGATTGGGGGCGCCGCATTGGGATCAATACGCACGGGGCACGATCAGTGGTATCACCCGCGGCACAACGGCCGGTCACCTGGCGCGCGCGGCACTGGAGGGCATCGCGTTCCAGGTGGCGGAGGTTTTGGACGTGATGAAGCAGGACTCCGGTGGGGCGATGAACGAACTCCGCGTGGACGGCGGCGCCTGTGCCAACGATTTGTTGATGCAATTCCAGGCGGACATTCTGCAAGTGCCGGTGGTGCGGCCGAAGGTGACCGAAACGACGGCGCTGGGCGCGGCTTATCTCGCCGGGCTCGCCACGGGCTTTTGGAAAAACCGCACTGAGCTCCAGGACGCCTGGCAATGCGACCGCCGATTCGAGCCCCGGATGTCTACCGTCGAAGCCGCGCATCGCCGCAGCCGCTGGGCTGAAGCGCTCGACCGCGCGCGCGATTGGGAAGAACACTCCAGCGTGAAAAGGAAGCCGACCGCAAATGCCTGAACCGAAGTGATCATGAGTCCATACCTCGCGGAATTCATCGGCACTACGCTGCTGGTTCTCTTTGGCAATGGCGTGGTCGCGAACGTGGTGCTGGCCCGCACCAAGGGTAACAATTCCGGCTGGATTGTGATTACGGCCGGCTGGGCGTTTGGCGTTTTCATTGGCGCCTTTTGCGCGGCCCCCTTCAGCGGCGCGCATTTGAATCCCGCAGTGACCATCGCGATGATGCTGGCGGGGAAACTCGCGCCCGCCAATGTGGCCGGCTACATCGTCGCCCAGATGTTGGGCGGCATCACCGGCGGCGCGCTGGTGTACGGCTTCTATCGCGAACACTTCAAGGTTTCGGACAACGCAGATGGAAAGCTGGCCTGCTTTTGCACCGCCCCAAACATTCGTCACCTGCCGCAGGCGCTTTTCTGCGAAATCCTCGGCACCTTCGTCCTCGTGCTCCCGATCTTCCTCCTCACCTCGCCCACGTTCCCGTTTCCGTCGGCCGCCGGCAGCACCGAGGTCACGATCGGGCTTGGCTCCATTGGTCTGGTGCCGGTGGCGTTGCTGGTCTTCGGGATTGGCCTGTCGCTGGGGGGCACGACGGGTTACGCGATCAATCCAGCGCGTGATCTCGGCCCGCGCCTCGCGCATTTTCTGCTGCCGATTCCGGGCAAGCGGAACAGCGATTGGGGTTATTCGTGGGTGCCGGTCGTGGGTCCCATCCTCGGCGGCGTACTGGCAGCCGTGGTCAATTCGGTTCTCGGGGGCTGACCTTCATCCAAAAAAAATCCTGCATGACAGTCCCCGCTCAATTCAACAACCTACCCGGAGCCACGCCCGAGCGTGAGGTGGTGGCATAAACTTGCGCGCCGAATTAAGGATGACGGGAATGAGATACCGCAACGCACAGCCATGCCTTCGCCGGGCGTCTCCACGGACCGGCGCTCTGGTCGGGGCGCTGGTGGTAGGGATGGTGATTCTTGGTGGCGGCGCCCGGAGCACTCCGGCCCAATCGCTCACCAACGCCGCCGCGGCCGCTGACCCGTCGAGGGAACTGTCCGCCCAACTCCAGGCGCGGATCACGGAAGCGCAGGCGGACTTGAACCGGACCCGGGCAACGCTGGGCGGGCCCACGAACATGCCCCCGGGCGTGACCCCGACCGAAGCCATCGAATACCGTTCGGCCCTGCAACGACTCGTCCGCACCTACCAACTCCACCTGGACGACCTCGCCGCGCTGGGAACGATTCGCCAGAGTCAGCAGGACCTTGCGGATCAGGTCAAGTCCTGGACCGGGTTTGCTGATCCGCCTCCGTACTCGATTCTGTTCGTGGATGATCTCCGCGACTCCGTCCAGTCGCTCAGCGCCAGGATCAAGGCGGCGGAAACCACCCGGACGGTGGTGGAAAGGTTCGTCGCCGAAGCCCAGGCGATGCTGAAAGAGTCCGATGAGAAATTGCGCCAGCTGGGCGAGCAGTTGGAAGGGGTAAAGGAGCCCGGGCTCGCGGCCCGTCTGGCCTGGCTGCGCGAGCTGGAGCAGGTGCGCAGCCGGGTGGCGGCGGCCACGGCCGCCTCGTTCGAGACCAAACGGCGCAAAACAAACGAGGAACTCGTCGAGAACCGCCAACGGCTTGCCTTCGCCCGGCGGCAACTGGCTTTGGCCGGCCAGCAGGTGAGTTTTTCACAGGCCGACCTCGATAAGGTCGTACGCAGTTTGGACAGCGAGACGGCCCGGCTGGAAGCGGACACCCAAGCTGCCGAAGCCGACCTGGAGACGCGCCAGAAGGCGCTCGCGGAAGCCCGGGAAAATCTTCGGCAGGCCATCCAGAGCCCCGCGTCCGCCACCACCGATGCCGCCGCGCTTCGCCGCCTCCAGGAAGTCGTCGATGTGCGCAACACGCAGGCCAAGACGAGCGCGGAACGGCTCGCGGTCCTCCGCCAGCTCCTGGACGGCGCCGGCAACGAGCGCCAGATGTGGCAGATGCGGTTCGCCTTTTTCCGCAGCCGCAACCTCGCCGAGCTGAAGCACGCCTACCGGCGCCTGGAATGGTTGAGCGGTCTGGTCGAAGCCGCCAAGCCTTACTTCGACCAGCAAATCGATCTGGCTGCCAACCAAATCACCGAACAACAGAACCGGATTCAGAATCAAGCGGGTTCCGAAGCGGAGCTCGGGTTGATCCGCGAGCGGCTGGCGTCGTACCAGGAACGCGGCGGGTTTTATCACCGGGCCCGGGAAGGCCTCGACAAACGCGGACGGCTGATCCAGCGCTGGCGCGAGTCGCTCGATGCGGACCGAAGAGCGCTGCCGTTTACCGAACGGCTGCGCGATCTCTTCGCCGGAGCCTCCAACTTCGCGGGAAAATTCTGGAACTTCGAACTGTTCGTCGCCGAAGACACCATCACCGTGGACGGCCAGCCGATCACCGGACGCCGCAGCGTCACGACCGGGAAGATCATCATGGCCATCCTGATCCTTGTGGTGGGGTATTGGGTTTCGAACTTCGCGGCGCGGATCCTGGAGCGCCTGGCCGTCCGCCGGCTGAAAGTGGAGCAGAACCAGGCGAACCTGATCCGCCGCTGGGTGCGCGTGGTGCTGGTGATGGGCCTTGTGGTTTTCAGTCTGGTCTCGGTAAAGATCCCGCTGACCATCTTCGCCTTTGCCGGCGGGGCGCTGGCCATCGGCCTGGGTTTCGGGATGCAGAACCTGCTCAAAAACTTCATCAGCGGGATTATCATCCTCTTTGAACGCCCGTTTCGCGTCGGCGATGTGCTTGATGTCGGAGGCCAGCGCGGCACGGTCACCAGCATCAACATCCGTTCGAGTGTCCTCCAGCTGTGGGACAATACCGAGACGCTCATTCCGAACAGTGCGTTGCTGGAGAACAACCTGACCAACTGGACCTATTCCAACCGGACGGTGCGTTTCACGGTCGCGGTCGGAGTGGCCTACGGCTCCAACACGCGGCGCGTGGCGCAGCTGCTCGGCGAAGTGGCGGAGCGCCATGGCTTGGTTCAGAAAGAGCCCCCGCCGCAGGTGCTATTCACGGATTTCGGCCCCAGCGCCCTGACCTTTGAATTGCGTTACTGGGTGAACGTGGTGCAGCACAACGCCGCCCAAGTGGCGAGCGATCTGCGCCACATGATCGTTGGGGCGTTCGCCGAGAACGGCATCGTCATCGATTTCCCGCAACAGGATGTGCATCTGGATTCGGCCAAGCCCTTGCAGGTCCAGGTGATTCCCCCGCCGGGAGCAAAACTGGCCAGCGAAACCCCGCCGGCCTCACCCTTCCGTGATCGCCCCGAAACCAGTTAGATTCCTTCACGGCTTCTCATCCCGGGAAAGCCTTGGCCGACGGGCGACCCCGAACTCCAAGCGATAGCTGCGTTGGTGTTCGTCGCGAATTTGCCGGGTGATCTTTATGGCCGGATCTTTCGGTACGAGCGCATTCACCAGATAGACGCTGATTCCCGGCAGATGGGTGTTGGTGAGTGTGAGCACATGCTGGCCTCCCGCGAACGGCCCAATGAGCGCCGTGGCTTTCAAGCGGATGACCCCCAAACCGCTTTTGATTTCGCGAAGGGCGGGGAAGGAGGCGTCCCCGAATCTCAGGGCCAGGACTTTTCCATCCAGCCCGATCCGCAAATCCTTAAGCACCTGCTGTGCGTACGCGTCACCCTCGGCCACGGATACTGTTCCGTCGCGGTCCTGGTCGATGACGGCGAGGAGCTGATCGACGACAGCCACGCCGGGGGTGAGATCAAGGGACAGGGCAATGTGATTCGTGAACACCGCAACGCGCGCAGCCTGCAGGTATTCGTCAAGCCGATGGGCCATCGCGTTGGCCGCGAGGAGGAGCAACAACCAACCCAACCGACCCGGTTTCATTTGCCCGAAAACTTCCGGCCGTAGTCATTCGTCGGGTCGCGATACATCGAGTGGAGATGCATCGTGACATCCCCGCCCAATCGTTGCGGCGCGTATTCGATGATTACGGTTGGCCCCTGGATTCGGAAATAACCCTTGCCGGCTTCCAGGGGTCCGCTCCAGGCGAACCAAGTGTCGGCGAGGTTGGCTTTGATTTCCTCCAGCTTCCGGGCGGCCGCTGTGGTGTGAATGATCCCCGACCATTCCGCGACGAGCTGCAAAAGCAATTTAGTTTGCGCTTCGTTCAGCGTGGACGCCTTGAGGCCTTCGGGCTGAATCGTCTCCCCATCGTGTCCGGGGCCGAGCACCAGGTCCCGCATTTGAGCGCCCAGGATTGCCTGTTTGCGCTGCGCGTCCGTGAGGGACTGGACCAATTCCAGCGCCTTGTCGGTTTCCCGGCCCATGGGACGAACCGTCCGGCCATTGAGCGTGAACCGGGCCGGCTGCACCGCAATCAGACTCGGGGTGAGAACCCCTTCCTCACCGGCAATCGTCAGATTGAGGGCCAGATGGTGCCCGCCGAACTGAATCATCCACGGTTCGTTGGTCGAAGGTGTACCCAGGAAAGAGAGGTAATACTCGTCGCGACCGAAAGGTGGCGCCCCGCTGGCACTCTGCTGCTTCAGAATCTCGTCGGATTCAACAATGCCGACCACCTTTTCATACCCCATCGGGCTGAGCGCGGTGGCCAGCAACTTCATAACGGCGTCGCGTTGGCCCGGTTTCAAGTCGCCCAGGCGCAAGCCCCGATGTTCGGCCATGTTCACCGGCAGGTTGGACCAGCGGATCCGCTGGGCGGCATCGTTGAAATCAAATTGCACCTTCCCACGCTGCGGATTGTCGAGCGTATCAAGGAAGGCATGGGCGGCACTTACGATCTTCTGCGTGGGGTCGATCGTTGCGGCCGCCAATCGTGGCGACTCAATGCCGGCGACGATCGCAGAAAAAACGACGACCCCAAGGATCGACTTCCGAATAGGTGGGAATGCTTGCACGGTCAAAGTATGAGCGCGACGGCAGCGCGGGACAATCTCATTCACCGGTTGGACAGATTTCCACCTCCTCATTTCGTCGGTCACGGCTTGCCTACCGTGGTTGCGACGCGAACCCGCGCGCAGTGAGCGGCGGGCGTTAACAATCAAGGCCCGCCAGTCACAACCCAAAGCGGGAGCCACCGCTGAGATTCTGTCAGCGGTTTGGGAACCCAATCACCAACCGGAGGGGAGGGGCCAGGCGATTTTTCAACTCGCGCGAAGAAGCGGCTTTCGAAGACTATTGAGGTCATGAACGCAACTTCCGCCTGGATCATCGCAACCTCGGGGCTATTTGGGGGCATGCTGCTGCTGATCGAGTTGGGCCGGCGACTCGGCCAACGCCGGCTGGCGCGCAATCTCGAAGGCGCCCGGGCCGGACTCGGAGCCGTGGAGGGAGCGGTCTTCGGCCTCCTCGGGTTGCTGATCGCGTTCACGTTCCAGGGGGCGGCGGCCCGCTTTGACACGCGGCGAGCGCTCATCGTGGAAGAGGCCAATGCCGTCAGCACCGCGTGGGCGCGGCTGGACATGCTGCCGGTCGCAATGCAACCCCCGCTGCGTGATTTGTTTGGCCGGTATCTGGACGCCAGGCTTGAGGTTTATCAGCGGATACCGGACCTGGCAGCGGTGCGATCCGCGATGGAAAAGGCAAATGGCTTGCAGCAAGAAATCTGGAACGCCGCCACCAGCGCGTGCCGGACCGAGGAGGCAAAAGGGCTGACCATGCTGCTCCTGCCGCCGTTGAACGCCATGTTCGACATCACCACCACCCGAACGATGGCGGCCCTGCATCATCCGCCCGTGATCATCTTTGTCAGTCTTTTCGCCCTCGCCCTGGGTTGTTCCTTGTTGGCCGGCTTTGGCATGGCCGGGGGCAAGACGCGGAGCTATGCCCACATGTTGGGCTTTGCCCTCATCATGTCTTTCGCGGTCTATGTCATCCTGGACCTGGAATTTCCACGGATTGGACTTATCCGGGTGGACGCCGCTGACCAGGCTTTGACCTCCCTGCGCGACTCCATGAAACAACCCCGGTGACGATCGCCGGCGAAACCCTTACCGGATCGGAGGATTTCGCCGGCGCGATTTCAAGAATCGGCTGCCGGTTGGCAGCCTTTCTGCGGCTTGCGTTCGACCGCTGAATTATTAACTTTCCAATCGAACATGCGTCGCTCAACTCCAGTGAAACTGCCCATGATGAACCGCATCCACCTGCTCGTGCTTGCCGGCACGCTTTCAATGCTCCTCGCTGGCTGCAAAGAAAAGCCCAAGGCTGCACCGGTCATCGAAAAACCGCGAACCAGCTCTCAGGAAGCCGGCGCGGCCATCAAAGATGCCGCGCAAAAGACCGGCAACGTCGTCGGGGAAACGGCGCAGGACGTCTGGGCCGGCCTCAAGAAAGGGGCAAGGGAGGTCAGCCACGTGGCCACCAACGTGGCCGGCGAAGTCAAGACCGGCGCCGTCAAGGTGGGCGAGACGGTCAAGGAAGCCACCAAGTAAAACGGGTTGGTCATCGGTGCCGCGGATTGATCAACCGGAAAGACAAGCATTATTCCATGACCACACCAGCACAAGTTATTCAATTTGGCACGGGCGAAGGCCAGGTCTACTCCGCGGTCGGAGACGTATATCGCATCCTGGCGACCGGCGAACAAACCGGTGGGGCGTACGCGCTTTGCGAGGCACGCGTGCTTCCCGGGGGCGGGCCGCCGCCGCATGTCCATCGGCGCGAGGATGAGTCATTCTTTATTCTCGAGGGGGAGATCACGTTCATGCTCGACGGACGAAAAATCTCTGCCAAAGCCGGATCGTTCCTTCAGTCCCCGCGAAATCTGCCGCATGCGTTCAAGAACGAGAGTGCGGTGCCGGCGCGGATGCTGATCCTCACCGTTCCGTCCGGTTTTGAGAAGTTCTTGGCCGAGTTCGCGCAGCGGGTGCCGTCCTTCGATTCGCCGCCGCTGCCGGTAACCGAGGCGGAAATTCAAAAACTGCTCGCGGTCGCGCCGAAATACGGCATCGAGATTCTTCCGCCCCCGCATTGAGCAGCTCAATGCGCTCGGGAGAACCCCGGGGGCTCGGTTGGGGGAAATTTTGCTGGCGATGACCACGGGAAAACCCTGAGCATACCCGGCAATGATCAATGGGGCGAAGCATGACCCCAAGCGCCATCGACTTGCAACAGGATCACAAATGGAAATCAAAAAAGCCGTCATCACCGCCGCCGGACCAAGTCAGCGTTCCCTGCCCCTGCAAACCCTGGTGGATCGGGATGGGAAAAGCAAATCCGCCCTGGCGATCATCGTCGAGGAATCCATCGAGTCCGGCATCGAGGAGATTTGCGTAGTCGTCAACCCGGGCGACGGCGAGGCTTATCGCGCCGCCGCCGGACCGCATGGCAAACGGCTGGTGTTCGTGGAGCAGACGCAACCGCTGGGCTACGGGCACGCCGTCTGGTGTGCGCGGGAATTCACCGGCCCGTCGCCGTTCCTGCTGCTGGTGGGCGATCACCTCTATATCAGCCACGGCACCAAGCGCTGCGCCCAGCAACTCGTTGAAATCGCCACTGCCGAAGCCTGCACCGTGTCCGCGGTTCAGGCGACACGCGAAAACAAGCTGCCCCATTACGGCGCGGTGGGCGGCCGGCTGGCCGGGGCGCGCCAGGGGCTTTATCTGGTTTCCGACGTGGTGGAAAAGCCGACGCCTACGGTCGCCGAGCAAAGTTTGATTGTTCCGGGCCTGCGGGCGGGGCACTACCTCTGCTTTTTTGGCATGCACGTCCTGACTCCGCGGGTGATGGCCTTGCTCGGCGAGGAGGTGGCGGCCGCCGGGGATAACGGCCGGGTGCAGCTGAGCGCGGCGCTGGCGCGGCTCGCGGAGCACGAGCGGTATCTGGCTTGTGAATTGCAAGGCGGGCGCTTCGACATCGGCGTGAAATATGGCTTGCTGACCGCACAACTGGCCCTGGCCCTGGCGGGCGAAGATCGCGACGAAGTGCTCTCGGGCCTGGTTGAATTACTCGCCCGGGGCGGCAAGTGAGCAGCTGGGGCTTCCGAATCCAACGCACGTTTTATGGCCAACCCGCTCATTGAGATCATCACCTCGGCCGATCCGGAGATTCGCAACCGGTCACTCGACTCCGTCTGCCGCGATGCTTCCGTCACCCAACTCAATGCGTTTTGCGCCGAGCTCGACAGCTTCCGCCGCCGCCGCGCCAACCTGTATGAACGGGTCCGGGCGCTTTTTTTCCTGTACGCCATTCACCGCTTTCATCTGCCCGTCAAGTCCGGCATTGGCCGGCGCAGCCTGATTCCCTTTGCGGGCTTTGAACAGCTGTTGTCCCGCCGGTTTGCCGAGGCGATTGACGATTTTCTCGCCGTGCAGGCGGCCGAAGGTCCCAGTGACGCGATTTCCAGCGCGCTGGCCGCGGCGTATCAGCGACTCGCCTTCCAGACGCTGGCCGACCAGGTGCGCCGCAGCGTCCGTTCGGTGCGCGGCAACCAATGGATGTTTCGCATGGGTCACCCAGCCGATCACCCGTTGCGATTGCGGCCCGAACTGTTGCAGCGCGATGCGGAGGGTGGTTATCCCATTCTGCGCGAAAGCACGCCGGTCCGCATGGACTTGAGTCACAGCGGCTGGAGCGACATTTTTTTCCTGGGCATGGATTTTCCCGAAGGCGCGCGCGTGCTCAACATCTCGATTGATCTCGGCGTGCATGGCCGCGATGCCAGCCCGCGTCCGCCGGTCGAGGCGTATCTGCGCGTCATTGACGAACCCATCCTGCGCCTGACGAGCGTTGACCTCGGGGCCACCGCCGACATCCACAATCTCCCGGAGATTTTTGATTTTGCCCGCGATTATCTGGGACTGCTGAAGGCCGCGGTCATCGCGGGCGGCATCGTGCCGCCGGGGATTGAAGGCTCGGGCCAGAAGCTTTCCGACCTGTTGGCCCGCATCGTCGGGCCGGGGCGCGGGCTTGAACTTGTCAGCAGCGTCAACAACATCCCGAAGGGCTCGCGGCTCGCCGTCTCCACAAACCTGCTCGCCTCGCTCATATCCGTGTGTATGCGCGCGACCGGTCAGGCCCGGTCCCTGGATGGTCCACTTGCGGAAGACGAACGCCGGTTGGTGCTCGCCCGGGCGCTGCTGGGTGAATGGCTCGGCGGCTCCGGCGGCGGCTGGCAGGATTCGGGCGGCGTCTGGCCGGGCATGAAGCTTATTTGCGGTGCCTTGGCCGGCGAGAACGATCCGGAGTTTGGGATCAGCCGCGGCCGCTTGATGCCGACGCATCGCATCCTCGACGAACGCGACGCTTCCCCGGAAACACGGCGGCGGCTCCAGGACAGCCTGGTGCTTGTTCATGGCGGCATGGCGCAAAACGTGGGACCGATCCTGGAAATGGTGACGGAAAAATATCTGCTTCGCTCGGAGGCCGAATGGCAGGGCCGGCGGCAAGCGATGGGGATCCTGGATGACATCGTCGGCGCCTTGCGCGAAGGCGACGTCCAGCGGGTCGGCGCGTTGACAACGAAGAATTTCAATGAGCCGATCCAAACGATCATTCCGTGGGCGAGCAATTATTTCACCGAGACCCTCATCCGGCGCGTGCGGGACGAGTTTGGTCCGAATTTCTGGGGCTTTTGGATGCTCGGGGGCATGGCGGGCGGGGGCATGGGTTTCATTTTCGATCCGGCTCACAAGACCCGCGCGCAGGAACGGCTGCAGCTCATCATGTCGGAAACCAAACAGGCATTGCGCCACGCCCTGCCCTTCGCGATGGAGCCGGTGGTCTACGATTTCGCCATCAACGAACGCGGCACCTGGGCCGATCGGTTGACCGGACCGGAGGCGCTGCTGCCGGCGGCGTATTACGCGCTCCACGTGCCCAACTGGCTGCGCGCCGATCCGCAAACATTGCCCTTGCAAACCCGCGTCGAACTCAGCCGGTTCAGCACGGCCTGCCACACCCGGCCGGAGTTGAGCGGCATGATGTCCACCCTGTTTGATCATCTGGTTCCCCAATTGAAAACGGAGACCGGCCGCCGGCAGAGCCTGGCGGAAATGCTCGAGCAAAACGGCTTTGACCGGGTGCAACACGAACAGATCAGTGACGACCTCAAGGCGGGCCGCATCGGGCTGGCCCAAAACCGTCTCCCGGCGAGCGCCGAGATTCGCGACGTGCAGGCCGGCGATGTGATGGAGGCCAACGGCAAGCTGGCGGCGGACTACCGGGCCGCGGGCCTGGCGGCAATGGCCCGCGGCGAATTGGCCGTCATCACCCTCGCGGCCGGCGTGAGCAGCCGTTGGACGCAAGGCGCGGGCGTGGTGAAAGCATTGCATCCCTTTTGCAAACTCGGCGGCGTCCATCGCACGTTCCTGGAAACTCACCTGGCCAAAAGCCGGCGGATCAGCCGGCTGGCCGGCCGGTCCCTGCCCCACCTGATCACCACGAGTTACCTCACGCATCAGGCCATTGCCGACGATCTCGCGCGCCACAATAATTACGGCTATCCTGGCGCGGTGCACCTGTCACCCGGACGCACCATTGGCCTGCGCATGATTCCGACGGTGCGCGACCTGCGCTTCCTCTGGGAGGAAATGCCGCAACAATTGCTCGACGAACGGCAGCAACGGGTGCGGGAGAGTCTGCATACCGCCCTCATTGGCTGGGCGCGCGCGGCCGGCGAAGCCGGTGACTACACCGACAATCTTCCCAGCCAGTGCCTGCATCCCGTCGGCCATTGGTATGAGATTCCCAACCTGCTCCGAAACGGCGTGCTCGCGCGGCTGCTGACGGAGCAACCGCAGTTGAAGCATCTCTTGCTTCACAACATTGACACGCTGGGCGCCGATGCGGACCCGGCGCAGTTCGGTCTGCACCTGGCGCAGGGTTCGTGTCTCACTTTCGAAGTCATCACCCGCCGGTTGGAGGATCGCGGCGGCGGTTTGGCGCGCGTCAACGGCCAGGTGCGGCTGGTCGAGGGTCTCGCCATGCCGCGCGAGGAGGTCGAGTTCACCCTCAGCTACTACAATTCGAACACCTGCTGGATTGACATTGACCAGTTGCTCACGGCTTTCGGGCTCACCCGCAGCGATCTGACGGACGCGAAGAAAGTCACCGCCGCGGTCCGCGCACTGGCCGCCCGCCTGCCGACCTACATCACGATCAAGGATGTCAAGAAACGCTGGGGTCATGGCCAGGAAGATACCTTCCCGGTCAGCCAGTTTGAGAAGCTCTGGGTGGACATGACGGCGTTGCCGGAGATCTCGACGCGCTTCGCGGTCGTGCCACGCCTGCGCGGCCAGCAGCTCAAGGATCCGGCGCAACTCGATGGCTGGCTGCGCGACGGTTCGGCGGCCCATGTCGAACAACTGTGCGAGTGGAGCTAGGCTACGGCCGATCACCGCAAACGTAAGCGCAAGCCGAGCGCACAACTTCACCGAAGTCGGCAACATGCAGCTTGGGCCACCCAGGTGGGTTTGGTATAGATGCCACCACGCGCGCCATGCCAGAATCCTTTCATCCCGGTCAGCGGTGGATCAGCGAGAACGAACCTGAACTCGGATTGGGTTCGGTTGGACGCGTCACCCCGCGAACGGTCTTGGTCAAGTTCGGGGCCAGCAATGAGACGCGGGAATACGCCCGTGACAACGCCCCGCTTCGTCGCGTGCGTTTTCGGGTGGGTGACTCAATCAAAAGTCTGGCGGGCGCCACGATGGTCGTGCAATCGGTGACCGAGCGCGCCGGGCTCGTTTGCTACAAGTCCGAAGGGCAGGAGTTGTGCGAAACGGACCTCAGCGACGCCATCAGTTTCAGCCAGCCTGAGGAACGCCTTCTCGCCGGCCAACTCGATCCCCCGGAAGTCTTCGATCTCCGGGTGGCTGCCCTGGGCCATCAGCATCGCCGCCGCAAATCTCGCGTGCGCGGATTTATCGGGGGCCGGATGGAGCTCATTCCCCACCAGCTTTACATCGCCGCCGAGGTCGCGGGACGCCTCGTGCCGCGCGTGTTGCTGGCGGATGAAGTTGGCCTGGGTAAAACCATTGAAGCCTGTTTGATTCTCCACCGGCTGATCCTGACCGGCCGGGCGCAACGGGTATTGATCCTCGTGCCGGAATCGCTGGTACACCAGTGGTTCGTGGAATTGCTCCGCCGCTTCAATCTCTGGTTTCATATCTTCGATGAGGAACGCTGCGACGCCATCGAGACCGCCAACCCCGAAGCCAATCCCTTTCTCGATGATCAACTGGTGCTGGCCAGCATCCGCCTGTTCACCGGAAAAGAGAGGCGGACGCAACAGGCACTGGCCGCCGGATGGGACATCCTCGTCGTCGACGAGGCCCATCATCTCGGCTGGACACCGGCGGCGGTCAGTCCGGAATACGCCGTGGTCGAGGTGCTGGGTCGCCAAACTCCCGGCCTGTTGCTTCTGACGGCCACGCCCGAGCAACTCGGCATGGCCAGCCATTTTGCGCGCCTGCGGTTGTTGGACCCAGATCGGTTTTACGATCTCAACGAGTTTATCCATGAAGCGGAGAGCTATCGCGATGTCGCGCGGCTGGCGGAGAAAGTTCTCGGCCAGCACGAGCTCACCGCCGCCGAGGTTGCGAGCCTGGCGCGGATTCTGGCGGACACCGAAGGCAACGTCCGGTCCAAGCTGCATCAAATCGCGCGCGATGCGGGCAAGGTTCGCGAGGAGTTGCTGGACGCGCTTCTCGATCAACACGGCACGGGGCGCGTGATGTTCCGCAACACCCGCGCCACCATCACCGGGTTTCCCAAACGAATCGCCCGGTTGTGTCCGTTGACCGTGCCGGCTGGCAACACGGAGGTGTTCGAAGCGTTGGCAAAAGAATTCGCCACCGATGCGGACAAAATGGCCTTCGCGAATTTCCAGCCGCATTTCTCCAAGGACATACGAATTGATTGGCTGGCGAACCTACTGCGAACTGTGGAGCCGGACAAGGTGCTGCTGATCTGTCGCACGCAACTTAAAGTTGAGGCCATTGATGCGGCACTACGACAACGGTTGAACGTGAAGCAGGCAGTGTTTCACGAAGGTCTTTCACTGGTGCAACGCGACCGCAACGCCGCGTGGTTCGCGGAGGAGGACGGCGCACGCGTTCTGCTCTGCTCGGAGATCGGCAGTGAAGGGAGAAACTTTCAATTCGCCCACCACCTGGTGCTGTTCGATCTTCCGCTCGATCCGGAACTGCTGGAACAACGGATTGGGCGGCTCGACCGGATCGGACAAACCTCGGAAATCCAGGTGCATGTTCCGTTCGTGACGGGCAGTTCCCAGGAAGTCCTGGCGCGCTGGTTTCACTCCGGACTCAAAGCTTTCGAGAAAAACCTGCACGGTGGCCATGAATTATTGGAACGATTCGGCGCGCGAATCCAAGACCTGGCGCAGGATTTCCACGAGACCGAGGCTACGGCCCGCGCGGAGTTGGACCAGTTGATTCGCGAAACCCAATCCGCCCGGCAGGAGCTGGCCACCCGCCTGGAAGAGGGCCGCGACCGGTTGCTGGAATTAAATTCGTTCCGCCCGGAAGTCGGCGCCGGGATCGTAGAGGCGATACGCCATCCGGATGCCGATCCCGCCCTGGACGACTTCATGACCGCGATCTTTGACCACTTCGGCATCCAGTTGGAGGAACTCGGACCGCGCACGTATCGACTCGGTTCGGCGGGCGTCTTCGCCGATTCCTTTCCGGGATTGCCAACGCAGGGGCTCACGGTGACGTGCGACCGCCGCCGCGCGCTGGCGCGGGAGGATGTTCAGTTTTTGACCTGGGATCATCCGCTCGTCACAGGCGCGCTGGATCTGCTGCTGGGATCAGAGAAGGGCAATAGCAGTTTCGCGAAATGGCTGGATCCCAGGACGGCGGGATTATACGTGGAAGCCGTTTTCTTGCTCGAATGCGTCGCCCCGCCACCGCTGCACGTGGATCGCTTCCTGCCGCCAACGCCTTTGCGCGTGCTGGTGGATCATCGCGGCAACGATGCCAGCGCTTCGTTCACGCCGGAAACCCTCGCCCGCACCCTGAAGCCCGGGGATCCCTTTGCGCTGCTGGACCGGCCGGAATTCCGCGAGGAATTGCTGCCGAACCTAATCCGGAAAGCACAGAATTTCGCCGGCAGCCGGGTGCCAGGCATCGTGGCGGAGGCTCGCAAGGCAATGGGCGAGCAACTCGGTCATGAAGTTTCGCGACTGCGTGAACTGCAAAAGGTCAACCGTAGCGTCCGGGATGAGGAAATCGAACTGCTCCTTCAGCAACAGCGTGCGCTGGATCAACAGCTCACCGGCGCCCGCCTGCGCCTGGACGCGCTCCGGCTGATTCAACGCGGGCCGTGACCCGGTCGGTTGCGAAGTCACGTCCCGCCGGCCCAGGCAGACATTGTAATTAGGTTTGTGCCGGCCCACACGGACTGCTACCAAAAATGATATGAACGTCAAAATCACCTACTACCTGGAAGTCGTCTCGTCCTGGTGTCACTGGGCGGAACCGACCTGGGCGGAACTCAAACGTCGTTACGCTGGTCGCGTCGAGTTCGGCTGGAAAATTGCTCAGATGCCGCTCACGGCGTATCCGGCATCCAAGGCGCAGTGCGAGTGGTTCTACCGGCGCAGCGGCTTGATCATGCGTTCGCCCTACATGTTGAACGCCGACTGGTTTGATCCCGACCAGATCGAGATGGTCACGCCGAACCTGGTAGCCGAGGCCGCACGCGATTTCGGCGTCAACGACGACCGGGTGCGCCTGGCCATTGCCGAAGCCGCCCTGCGAGCGGGCAAAAAGATTGGACGGTGGGAAGTCGCCGTCGCGGTGGCGGCAAAAGCCGGCGGCCTCAGCAAGCCGAAGTTGCTCGCCCGGGCGAGATCGCAAGCGGTCGCCGCCCGCCTCAAAACATCCACCGGTGAATTTCACGCCTTGCAAGTGACGCAGCGCCCGACCTTCTTGATCGAAAACGCCATCGGCGATCGCGTGGTGTTTTCCGGGGTGGTGCGGATTGACCCCCTGGCCGCGGCGATTGAATCGTTGTTGGCGGACCAAGCCGCCTATGATTCCTGGCGGACGCATTTTGGAGAGCCGCCCCGAGAATAAGTCAAGGGTGTAGCTGGATTTGCCGATCGGCCTGATGCCGGTTGGGGGGCGGATGGTTTGTGAGCGCAGAGTTCCATTGCCTGGCGGTGGATTGGTCGTTGAACAGGCATGCAGCTCCGGAATCGGGTGACTCAGGGACGGTGAGCCAGACCGGTCAGAATTCTCGCACCGGAATTATCTCGGGAGGCAGGCATGTTTGCTACCGGCCGCGGAAGTGCGCTTCCCCCTATAACTCCGGCAATAAAAGGTGACGATTCACCAACAGATGCGGAGCGCGCGGCAGCGCGGTTGGTTAGCGTTCCCATGAAGGGTGAATACTGACAAATGAAATCAACGCTCGCGAAGAGTCCACGTGCGGACGCGATGCAGGCTGGGCGTCCGAAATTGCAACGCATCGTGGCGGCGGTGGATTTCTCCTCCGCCAGTCTGGCTACACTGAACTACGCCGCCGAGCTGGCCGCCCGCTTTCAGGCCTCGCTCACATTGGTCCATGTGGTCGAGCCGAAATTTGGCCAGCCGGAGGCCGAACGGCTGGCGGCTGCGAAGGCGGAACTGAACGCCCTTGGCGAGCGGATGCTCGGCCCCTGCCGGGTGGTGGAAACGAACGTGCGGTGCGGGATTGCGTTTTTTGAGATTGTGGAGGCGGCCAAGGCGTTGGACGCCGATGTGATCGTGATCGGGTCGCATGGCAGCTCGGAAAGGGACCACAACGCGCTGGGGGATACGGCGGACAATGTCCTGCGCCATGCTTCCGGTCATGTGTTCGTGGTGCGGATCCCGGCGCCGGAGTTTGTCATTTGAACGCCAAAACCATCACCCAGATTCGCCCGGTGGGAGCCCCCCCGGAGACCCAGCCGTGGGCCGAGGCCTGGAAGTCGCATCCATTTCTGCGGGATTTCAACCCCGGACTGCTCTCCCCGCTGGCATCGTGCGCCATGCCAACGGAGTTCAAGGCGGGCGAACTGATCTTCCGTGAAGGCGAGATGGCGAACCGGTTTTATCTGATTATCCAGGGCCAGGTGCAATTGGAAGCCGAGGCCGCCGACCGGCCCGGCGTGCTGGTGGATCAGGTTGGGGAGGGCGACGTGCTCGGGTGGTCCTGGTTGTTCCCGCCGTACACATGGAATTTCACTGCCCGAGCAGTAGGGGCAGTGCGGGCGATTTTCTTTTACGGCACCTGGCTGCGCGAGCAATGCGACGCCGATCCAACCTTGGGCTACGAGTTGATGAAACGCACCACGGCCGTGGTCATCCGTCGCCTGCAAGCCGCCCGGCAGCAGTTGGTGCAAAGCGCGGCGCGACCGGCCCCCCGTTGAAGTTTCGACCGTTGGTGCCCACATCGGCGACCCGGTCAGCATCACGAACTTTGGAAGCGTCCAGAAAGACTTCCACACACCAGGGACGACAGAAGACGACGCGGCCACCCCCATGCCGGATCCGGGCAAACCAGTTGCCGTCGGGAATCTCCCGCCCGCAGCAATAGCAGTTCAAACACCCACCGTCGATCCGGGTGGCGTCAAAGTTCTTCATGCGCGCCCCCCCGATTACGGTTTGGGCGGGCCGGAGTTTCGGGCCGTTTCGGCGACGTTCAATTCAGCAGCCACCACGGTCGCTTCCGCATTGGCGATCGTTGCCGGATCCAGCGGATGCTCTTCAGCCTGCCAGTGCGCCGACACTTTGCCATCCCAGCAGGCGAGATTTAGCGGATAAACGTCCGGGTCGAGCATGACATGGTAGAAGTGCCACACCAGGATCGCGAGACACGCCAGGATGGCCTCGTAGTAATGAATGGTTAACGCCACATCGACCGTCCAACGCGGCAACCAGTGGGTCACATCCATCTTGAACCAGATCATCAGGCCCGTCACCCCCATGAGGATGGTGCCCCACACCACCGCCCAATACTCCATTTTTTCCGCGTAACCGAACCGTCCAATCCTCGGCTTCTCCGGACTCAGCCCCGTCAGGTAGCGAATGGCTGCCCACACATCCGCGAGGTCCTTCTTCACCGGAAACAAATCCAGCACCAATCGCCGTCCGTCGGGCGAAACCAAGAGGTAAATCAGGTGATAGGCCCCGACGAGCAGCAAGACGACTCCCGCAGCC
>CAZIJO010000027.1:27700-39146 GCA_964539515.1 uncultured Bifidobacterium sp.
GATTCGCTCGAGCCCAACAGCACGGCGACCCACGAATCCGGAAACTTGAGCGCGAAGCCCGTGATCGCCAGCACAATAAAGCTCACGGCTAGCACGGCGTGCTGCCAGCGCTGCGAGCGGTTCATACGCAACACCGGCCGGCCCGTGGTGCGCAGGTGCGCGGCCACCTTCTTGATGAAGAGCAGAGAATTGTGGATAAACATCGCGCCGACCACGCCCACGATCAGCAGCAGGTAAATCTTGCGCACCCACCAGTTGATCTGGCTGCCGAGGTCGGCCGCACTTTTCGCCGCCGCAATATCCACATGAATCTTGCTCAACGAGAACATCTCGTTGGCGCCCGGATGGCATTTGCCGCACGTCTCAACGAGATGCGACTTGTGGATGCTGGAAGCGGGATCTGTCGAGGGTAGAATCTTGTGGTAGCCATGACAACTGCCACAGTTGGCGGCGAGCGTGGAGCCGTACTGGGACGCAAGCCCGTGGTAGCTGTCAAAAAAAGTCCGCACCCGGTCGGCAGGCAGATTGTATTTCGTGTTGAGCCGCTCCGAGGCGTGACAGCGGCTGCAGACGTCCTCAGAAATGTTGCGCGCAGCGTCCCCGGTGAGCGATTTGATATTATGTTCCGAGTGACAATCCGTGCAGGTTGGTGCGTCCCGCACCCCGGCCGCGAGCGCCTGGCCATGGACGCTGGCGGCGAAATCCGCGGCCGCCTGCTCGTGACAGGCGCCGCACGTTTGCGCCTGCCGGGAAACATGCAAGGGGGACGCCGGCGAAGTGGGTGGCAGGACCTCATGCGAATCATGACAATCCTGACAGGTGGCCGCGCTGGCATCCCCGTCTTTCAGGGCGCGGCCGTGAACACTGGCGCTATAACTCAACGTCTGGCGTTCATGGCATTGGCGGCAATTCACCCGTTGCGCGGGGATTTCATCGTCCGGGTGTTTCTCCGTCAGATCAGCGTGACAGCTGGCGCAGGTGTTGGTCTTGTGCGCGGAGGCGGCAAGTTTGGCCGGATCGACGAACAGGGAGATTTCCTTCGCGGCCGCATTCGTCTTCGTCAAGGTCTGGTCCGAGTGGCATTCCAGACAGTCCCGGTCAGTCAAACCTGCCAGCGCTGAAAGTTGCAACCCGAACCCTAGCGCAGCCCAAACCAGCAGTATTTTTCCCCGGACACTCATACCACGGTAGCGTCGCGGTCCGGCGGAAGAAAGACTCCACGGTGTTTGCTGAATTCAACTCATTTATTGCCGCCAACGGACTCACGGGTCCAGCGCACCGGCCAGCCCCGTGACATCGGCGGCGCCAAGTCGCCCACGCCTGACCGGCTAGGGGAGGTATTTGGGCAATCCCGGTTATTCCAGTTTCGGCTGGAATCCAAACTTCTTCGCCAAGGCGAGGGAGGTGGCGAGCGACTTGACTCCCGCGGTGCAGGTCGGATCGGAAAGGGAGGCGGCGGCGAGGCAGACACCCGTGCGCAAGCTGCGCTGCAGTTCCCAGCCTTCGTGCAAGCCCCAGAGCACCCCGGCGCAGAAGGCATCGCCCGCGCCGGCTGTGCCCGCGATGTGTTTCGCCGGGATCTTGAGCGAAGGTTGCCAGACGTCGTCCCCCCGGCGGTTGCGGGCCAGGGCGCCTTCGGGAAAGTGGATCACCACCAACTCGCGGACGCCCTGTTGCAGCAACGCCCCGGCGGCATGCCGGAGCGCCACGGTGTCAAGCCGCCCGTCCGGGGTCCGCGCCCGGAACCCCGTGGTCTTGCCGGCCTCAATCTCGTTGAGGATGCAGTAGTCCACGAACTTGAGCACCGGCGTCACCAGCGTGGTAAAGCGCTCCCCGTCTTCGCTCACCACATCCACGCTGGTCTTCAGACCGGCGGCCTGCGCCGCAGCCAGCAACCGTCCGGCGCCAGTGCCGTACTTAGCATCGATGACATCCAATGCGTCGAGGAGGAGCAAATAGCCCAGGTGGAAAATGCGCGCCTTGATCTTCTTGAAATCCAAATTGGCGCCGGCCCACAGGGCATTGGCGCCGCGCGCGTGGAAAAACGTCCGCCGCCCCGAGGCCCGCTCTGTCATGACGTCAGTGTAGGAAGTGACCGCCTGGGAGGTTTGCGTCAGATGGCGGACGTCAATTTTCTGGCGGCGGCAGTGGGCAAGGATTTGGGCGCCGTTATCGTCCTGGCCAACCAGGCCGGCGGCGAGAAGCGGGAAAGGCGCTCCCGACTGGGCGAGATCCATCAGGACGTTATAGGGCCCGCCCCCGGTGCCGGTTGATTCCGCGATGATGTTGGCGAGTTGCTCGGGCGGCGGGTAGCTCTCGATCAGCTTGACGCGGTCAATGATCCAGTTGCCCCCGGCGAGAAGGCCGCGATGCGCGCTGGAGGATGTGGTTTTCATGGTCTGATGCTGCGAAATGGCAGGTTCAGTGAACAAGAATACCGGAATGCCTGGCAAGTGTTTTCTGGAATTGCGGCCCGAAATCCCGCGGTTTGGGTCGGGCGCCGAAGCGACTGGGAGGCAGTGGCTTTTTTCCCGATTCCCGGCAAGAAATGCTTTTCAAACCGGCCGCTCATGGCTATTTCTGCAGCGTGGCCACGCAGTTGCACCAAGGCGAGAAGACACTCCGGGGCATCCCGGTGTCCGCCGGTGTGTGCCGTGGAAAAGTGGTGGTCCTGGACAAGTCGGCCCCGGCGATCGAGCAGCGTTCGCTTCGCGAGGCCGAGTTGCCCGAGGAAATCAACCGTCTCCAGCGCGCCCTGGTCAGCACCCGCGAACAGTTGCAGGAAGTTCAGCGCCAGCTGGCGGTCAGTCTGGGCGCCTCCCATGCGAGCATCTTCGATGCGCATTTGCTGGTGCTCGAGGACCCCGCCCTGATCGACGAGGCGGTGCGCGTCATCCAGCAGGAGCAGGTCAACGCGGAATACGCGTTTCACCGCGTCACCGAACGGTATGCCACCGCGCTGGCGAAGGTTGCGGACGAGTACTTGCGCGAACGCACCACCGACATGCGGGATGTCAGCGCGCGGGTGATCAGCAACTTGCTGGGGCGCGAGGAGCACGTTGACCTCCGCCAGCTGGCCGAGCCGTGCATCATCATCGCGCATGATCTCACCCCATCCAAGACGGCCCAGATGGACCGCAAGCAGGTATTGGGTTTCGCCACCGACATCGGCAGCCGGACGTCGCACACGGCAATCATGGCGCGGTCGCTCCGCATCCCGGCGGTGGTGGGGTTGAAGCAGGCCAGCGCGGAACTCAAGAGCGGCGATTACGTGCTGCTCGACGGGTTCAACGGCGTCATCATCGTCAACCCGACCGATCAGACGCTTTTTGAATACGGGCAGTTGATTCGCAAGCAGGTGACGCTGGAGGAAAAACTGCGCGAGGCGCTGAATCAACCCGCGGTCACCCTCGACAACCACCGGATCCTGATTTCGGCCAACATCGAGCAAGCCGGCGATGTCGAGACGGTGAAATCGAGCGGCGCCGAGGGCGTGGGCCTCTTTCGCACAGAATACCTGTTCATCAATCGCGACGCCCCGCCCGGCGAGGAGGAACAGTATGAAGCCTACCGCCAGGTGGCCGAGGCGCTGAAACCCAACCCCGTAGTCATCCGCACCCTTGATCTGGGCGGCGACAAACTGCTGTCGTCGCTCGCGCTGCCGACGGAGATGAACCCCTTCCTCGGCTGGCGGGCGATCCGGTTCTGTCTGGAGCATGAGGAAATTTTCCGGGCGCAATTGCGGGCCATTTTGCGGGCCAGCGTCCCCGGCAATGTGAAAATCATGTACCCCATGATTTCGGGTCTCGACGAATTGAACCAGGCCAACACGTTCCTCGCCCATTACAAAACCGAGTTGCGGAACGAGGGCGTGGCGTTCGATGAACACCTTGAGATTGGCGCCATGATCGAAATCCCGTCGGCGGCCCTAATCGCCGGTGCGCTGGCCAAACAGGTGCAGTTTTTCAGTATCGGCACGAATGATTTGATCCAATACACGCTCGCCGTGGATCGGATGAACGAAAAAATCGCGCATCTTTACGAGCCGACGCATCCCGCCATCCTGCGCCTGATCAAGCTGACCGTGGACGCCGCCCGGACCCACCAGATCTGGGTCAGCCTCTGCGGGGAAATCGCGGGCGATCCGGCCCTCGTACCGCTGTTGATCGGCCTGGGCGTGGAGGAGTTGAGCGCCGCGCCGCAGATGCTCGCGCCCCTGAAGTATCTCATTCGCCGGCTTAAGCTGTCGGATGCCACCGAACTCGCGACCTTCGCCCTCAGCTGCGAATCGGCCGCGGAAATCCTCGCGCGCAGCCAGGCGATCGCCCAACGCGCTGCCCCAAGCCTTTTCGAAACCAAAAAATGAAAGTCATCATCCTGGCCGCCGGCTACGCGACGCGGCTTTACCCACTCACCCTCACCCAACCCAAGCCGCTGCTGCCAGTCGCGGGCAAGCCGATGATCGAGCATGTCCTCGACAACCTCACGCCCATGGACGGTCTCGATCGCGTTTACGTGGTGACGAACGCGAAATTTGCCGGGCATTTCCAGCAATGGTCCGACCGCTACCGGGCGACGAAATCAAAGCTCGAATTCACCATTGTCAACGATGGCTCGACCGACGACACCAACAAGCTGGGAGCCATCGGCGACATCCATTACGTCCTCCAGACGCACAAGGTGCAGGATGATTTGATCGTGATCGCGGGCGACAATCTATTCAGCGAAAAGCTCTCAGACTTCGGCCGGGTTTGCCGCGAAAAGAACACTCCGGTGCTCGCACTATATGACGTGGGCGACCTCGAGCAGATCAAGAAATACAATTCCATTTCCGTGGATGCCGCCGGCCGGATCACCTACTTCGAGGAGAAACCGAAGCACCCGACCAGCACCCTCACCGGGATCGCGCTTTACTATTATCCCCGGCACACGATCCCGCTGATCGAGCAATACATCGCCGAAGGCAACAATCCGGACCAACCGGGCCGCCTGGTGCAATGGCTTTATCCGCGCACGGCCGTCTATACCTGGCGCGTGCCGGGCACGTGGTTCGACATTGGCTCGAAGGAAACTCTGGAGGAGGCGAACCAGATCTTCGCCCAGAAATCCTGATCCCGCCGGCCTGCTTTTCATGGCCCGCGCGCTCGTGCCGGGTTTCGGCGGTTGTTGCTGATTTTCGCGGGGCTGGACGGCCAGGCCGATGTCAGTCCCGCGCTGGCGATGGCGACCGGCACGGTGGATTTCCATAAACACCACAGGCCGGGCGCCAGGGTTTCGAGAAGAATAAAGGACCAGCCCAGCCCCGCCACGTCATGCGGGCAAGAAGAAGGAGTCCTTTCTTGCGTGTTGCGGACAGGTGCAGCGGAAAACGGTGGTCCGCCACAACCCATTGCCGGGGAAAAACGCTTGGCGCCGGTTTACTGAAAGACAAGGATCTCCCTGGTGAAGCGGCGCAGAAACATTTTTCCCTGAAGCCCACAGCTTCTACGAAGCTTTCCAACTGCAACCTTATGCCTATCCCCTCCCTCCAAACCTGGTTGACCGAAACAAAACTGGGCGTGATGAAACCTCGAAGCTCCCAGCTAAAAGCCGTGGACGATGCTCTACAGCAGTATGAGCGCGCCCGGAATGACAATAACCTTTTCAAGATCAAGAACGCGTTCGAGGACTGGAAGCGCGCCAAAGGGCCCAGTTGGAAAACCAGCGAGCGCAACCGCGGCGGCGCCATCACCCGCATGGATCAGGAACTCGCGAAAGTGGCGGACTACCGCACTCATCAACTCACCGGCGGGCGATTCACCATGCAGGAACTGCAGGCGCTGGCCTTCATGGGCGCGGAGCGGAAGAAAGTGATCGCCAATGTTTTCAAGGGCAAAGAGGTCACCTTCCGCAACAGTCCCAAGGCCGTGAAGGAAGCCGTAAAGGACGCGGCCGCCCAGGTGCAGGCCAAGTGCGGCGAGGCCAAAAACTTCCTGCAAGGCACCGGCAAGAAGAGCACGCTCTCCACCTCGGACATGGCGAAGCAGAAAATCGAAGACATGACCAAGTCCATGTTCGCGGTGGATACACTGGAATCACTCGGCGGCCTGGGCGGGTTCGTCATCGACATCGTCGGCAAATGCGGCGTGAGCGTCGCCCCCGTGGTCGGCTATGTTAAGGACGGTTACGACCTGTTCACGGGTTGGGCCAAGGTGGCCAAAGCGCTCCACGATCAGCACAACATTTCCAACTGCAATTACATCATCGACATTGGCGCGCCGGCGGCGGCGTTCCAAGGCGTGAAGACCTGCCTGGTCAGCCAAACCAAGAACGAAGCGGCCAGCGCCACCATCGCCACCACGTCCTTTGCCCTCAAAACCGGTCTGGCTTTTGTGGACGGCGGCGCCATCAGCGGACCCGTGGTCGGCGCCGCGAATGCGGTCGCGAGTTTATCCCTGCAGCTCTACTGGCTGGCCACCGAGTGGAAGGCGACCAAGGCGATTAACACCGCCCTCGCGGACAACAAGCTGGACGTCACCCTGTTCGAAACATATCCACTGATGGGCTGCTACTTGATGACCAGCGCGACCTTCAGTGATCTGATCCCGATTGATTGTTTTGGCACGCCCGGCTGGATGGACTACATTGAAAACCTCAAGAAACGCAATTTCGACGGCATCTATGACGCCGCCACCAGCCTGATCGACAAGTCACCTTGGGAGATCAAAGGATTGCCCAAACGTCCAGTGAAAGGTGGTGGGTTACAGTTCGGGATGCTGAGCGCAGCGAAAGACGTCGGGAGCAACGTGAAGGGTGTCTTCAGCTGAAGGCAATTCGCGGCGCGGTCCAAATCGAAGAAGGCAGCATGCTTACTGGGCGGGCCAGCGGCGTGGGCTGCATCAGGGATAAATCGTATCCACCGTGTGCACCTTCCCCTGGGCATCGGAGCGTTGGCTATAAATCTTCCAGCCCCCGATGTTGAATCCGATGATGTGGGTGTAGAGACCCCCATAATCGTTCAGGCCGTAAACTCGGATCCCCGGCATGCCGAATCCTTCGAGCTGGTCCTGAAGCGCGTTGCCGCCTTGGCCCACCGGTTGGATGTGGGTACATGCAAGCGGACCGGCCGTCCGAATCAGGAAGCTGCAGCCGGTGAGAGTTCCCGTCATCATGACCTGGCCGGCATTGACCGGGTAGAGTTTGCCGAGCGCATCGGCGGCGCTACTGGTTGGACGGTAATCCTGATGCATCTTGATGCAAACGCATGGCACCTTGGGGCCGTAGAGCGAGGCGCGGGAGGAAAATTTGTAGCCGACGATCGGGGCGGACAGCGGAGCAGGCCCGAGCTGACCGTTGTCAAAAAGCAGATCACTCGAGTCGACGGCGACGCGGAAATCGAGGGGCGCCGCATCCCGATCCCCCGCGATCGAGATTCGGTGTTTCCGCAGGAAAGCCTCCGGCGTGGCGAGCATCTCGTCCAGCCGTCGCCGGGCCATGCGACGGTTGAAGACATAACCGCCAATGCCGGGGACCTGCAACACCGCCTCCTGTTTGATGTAATTCACCAGCTCAATCATGTGCGCCCGGCGTCGCGAGGCAAGCCAGTTGACTTTGCTCTCGTACCAATCAAGGAACGCATCAACGAGCACATACAGGGACTGCTTGCTCTTGCCGCCGGCGTACGCCGATAGCGCCTGGTCCACCGCTTTAAGTTGCGGACTTCGGGAGTAGCCGAACTTGTCGGAGTCCTTTGTCCAAGTGGCGGGATTCATAAGGGACACCTCAGCATTTTCAGGTCGTGGATTATGCGCCAGAATCTTTCCACCTTCACTGCTGGAGCAAGGAAATTGATTTAGCTTTTGAACAAGCGAATAAAAATGCCGACGACCCTCGCTAAGTCCGTGCCCGACGCAGTCGGGCGGCTTCGTTGTACGCCGCGACTGGGTCCATCATCTTGACGACCACGGTTTGGGCCGCGCCCACCTTGGGAGTTCGCGTCTGGCGGTCGGTTTCGCGTGCGGTTGTAACGATGACCTGTTTGATTTCAGCGGGCGTGAGATAAGGATTGATCAATAGACACTTCGCCGCCACGTTCGCAACCATCGGCAAGCCAAAAGATACCCCATAATCCATAAGGGTGTCGGGCTCCTGGGTTGAGAAATCATCCACCGGCTGGAGTTTCAGGCCTTCCACCGTTATTTCATCGAGCTTGTCGTTGGCTGTTCCGCCGCCCTTCTGGTCGGAATCCGGGGCGTACTGGGGGGAATATGAGTTGGGGGCATAAACGTCCACGTCGCCGAAGGAACTGATGGCGTTCAGCTTCCCGTCAGCGGTGCAACCTGCGACCAAGAGAACATGGTCGGCGGCGGGGGCGAATTCCGATCCCCGTTTGGCGTTCTCCACGAGCTTGGGAGAGTTCCCGGCCGTGCCAAGAAAGAGAACGTTGGGCCGGTCGCTGATGATCTCGGTGGGGGTCTCACCCTCGACAAAGTCCCCCAGTTTCTTGTCACCGATGGTACCAAGATACATGCCATCACCTCGAAACAGGACGGAGCAACTGGCAATGTGGCAGCGCACCAGTTCCCCGTCGTCCAGGGCCCACGCCAGCGCATCCTGCCAGTCTTTCGGATTGTTGTTTCCCGCAGAGTGGCCAAAGCCCAGGCGCACGTCCACCAGATGAATGTCCTCGGCGCCCCAAGCCGCCCGCGCCGCACAGAAGGTTCCGTGGTTGCCGGCCTTCGACTGGTCATAAGTCGCCTCGGCGTTTTCGAGTTCTCGCTTTTCAAGATCCAGACGGCCTTTCGCTGCGGTGTAGGCCTGCTCGGCATTGGCTGCCTTGGTCGCTTCGGTGATCTCTTTCTGGGTTCTGTCTATTGCGGTGATTTCCGTCGCGATGATCCCCTGGCGTTCCGAACTCGCGCTGCGTTTTTCCGTCACCAAGGCGCTCCGTCGGGCTTGGTTATCTTTCTTGGCCTTTTCGAGCGCGGCTATTTTCTGCTCCTGCTCGTTGACCACGCGCCGGTCCTCGTCCACTTCAGTCGGCGGTCTTTGCTGGCTCTTGATGGCCTCCAGCCTTTGCCGGGCCTCCGTCTGTTTTTCAGCGGGCTTGGCGACGTATTCGGCGACAAATTTCTCGCGAGCAATGCGCGCGTTGAAAAACGCATTGGGTTTCGTGGTGATCCCGCAATCGAAAATCGCCACGATGGCTCGCGGACGTACGACGCTGAGAACGTTGGTGGTTTGGGGGGCAACCTTGGACGCCATTTCCAGGGTGATCGCCTCATACACCGCTTTGAACTCCTTGTCCTCGGAACTCCAATGCACCTCCTCCCCATCGATCGTCTTGCCGACGCGCAACAGGCGATAAACGCCCTGTTCCAGCCAAGTGCTCATGAGGGTAGTCGGGTTCGGAGTTTGGGTTGCCTAGGCATGGTGCGCCTTTTTCAGTTCGGCTCGGGTGGCGTCGTCCGCCTTGCCGGTTACCGTCAAATTCCGGTCGGCTTGGAACGCTCGCAGCGCCGCCGCCTGATCGCTCGCACTACCGTCTACATTGGCGAGATAGCCCAGGTTGGCCAGCCGCGCCCTCACCCCTTTGTCACTGGCTTCCGGATCAAGGGCGCCAATGGCAAAGTGGTAAACTTCTTCCCCGAGCCGCAAGGTGGCGGTACGCGCCGCGGGAGACAGCCAGTGCTCGATGACACCCTCCGAATCGGTGGCACCCTTCAGAAGCTGGCCCTCGACATCGAGCGTATACTTCAGGTTCGCCCGCGGCTGGCGGTCCTTATCGAGCAGTTGCACGCGGAACTTCATGGGCACGCCTCGGCGCTGGAAGCGGTGGCGCGCGCCATCCGCCTTGTCCACCTGCTTGAGGATTTTGTCCGGCACGAAGACCTTGTCGCCGGGCATCAAAACGTTGGGATCCCCGCGCAGCTTCCGTAAGTCCGCATTCTCGGGGTGCTGCCACAGACTATCGGAGAACAGGCCGTATTGAAACGCGAGGCTGGGAATGGTGTCCCCCTGCACGATGAGATGAATATGTGGCATCAGGCGTCCTTCCAAGCGTCCTGGTCCAAGTCGGGAAAAGTGACCTGGCACGCGCCGGACGCGAAGCCCTCGACCCGCGCAAAGCCTTTGTCGTCCAGCGTGCCTTCGTCCACCGAGTTGTCCGGCAACGTGATGCGGTATTTTTCGCCGGGAATCGGTTTGTCATCCTCGCCCACCAGTTCGATCTCGATCCAACTCCCCGGCTTGGTTTCCGCTGCCGTGGAACTTCCAGCCGTGGCGCTGCCCTGCCCGGCCGGCGGTTTGAACGGCTGGGCTTTGACGGCGCCGTATTTTCCGGTTTGCGTCTGGCGTTGTTCCGCCTTCACTTGGGACACTTCCCCCGGGTCGGCCACGTCCGCGTCGTGCGCTGCCATCGGCGTGGTGGGCTCGACCGGAGTTCCTGCTTTGCCGCTTTTTTTGTTCATGGATGGCCGGGTCGCCGGGCTCAGTTGATTTTTACCAGCGAACCTTTGATCGTCAAAATCGCGCTGGAACTCAGCTCGGCGGGTGCCGGGGACTCGAGCTTCAGGCCGGCCGTGCCTTTCATCGAAGCGTTGGCGTTGGCTTCGATATTTACGTCCTGGGTCGCCTTTTGGCTGATGCTCTTGAGCGCCTCAATAACGATCTCGCCGTTGGTTGCTAACTTGATGCCGCCGCTCTCGATGGCGATGTAGGAATCGCCCACGTTGATGGTGATGTTCTTGGTGGCCTCGATGACAATGTTCTCGCCCTTGATGTAAAGGTCTTTGGTCACCTGCGTGGACTGGTTCTTCTGGAAGACCTCGATTACGTCGTCCGCGACGGTGAGCGAATGGCTGCCGGTAATTTTGATGGCTTCCTTGCCCTTGATGGCCAGGTGATGGTCCCGGCCGATTTCCTCCACGTGGTCGCGAGTGATCTTTTCCTGCCGGTCGTTTTCGATCTGCTCGACCTGGTCGTTTTTCACGACGAGATGGCGGTCGTTGCCGATCCACTCATAGGTGTCGTTCTTGATGCGAATGTCCTGATTTTTCTCCCCGTGAACGAAAATCTGTTCCTCACCCTTTTTGTCCTCGAACCGGATTTCGTTGAAACCTTCCGCGCCTTTGCTGGAACTGGATTTGAGGGTCGAAAGCGTCTTGTTGGCGGGCAGTTCGTACGGCGGCAGGCTGCGCTCGTTGTACACCCGCCCGGTGATGATGGGGCGGTCCGGGTCGCCTTCGAGGAATTCGACAATCACCTCCTGACCAATGCGCGGGGTGTAGATGGCGCCCCACTTTTTGCCGGCCCAAACCTGCGCCACGCGAATCCAGCAGGAGCTGTTTTCGTCCGCCTTCCCATAGCGATCCCAATGGAACTGCACCTTCACCCGGCCGTACTTGTCGGTGTCGATTTCCTCGCCCTTGATCCCTACGACGATGGCGGTTTGCGGTCCGGATACCAG
>CAZIJO010000028.1:0-22005 GCA_964539515.1 uncultured Bifidobacterium sp.
AGCGCGTCTTCGAGAGCTTCATCGGCCAGCCCATACCATTGCTGGAGGAAATAGATGCGCAGCATCCGCTCCAAGCCGACGGGCGGCCGACCGCGTAGGCCCTTGGGATAGTGCGGCTCGATCACGGCCAAGAGTTGAGCCCACGGGATGACTTCCTCCATGCGGGCGAGGAACTTTTCGCGGCGGGTAGTCTTCTTCTTGGCGGCAAACTCGGCGTGGGCAAACGTGGTCTGATGGGGCATGCTACACAGACGAGAAAACCCGCCGCCTCGTTCAAAAGAAATCCATCCGGATTAAATCAGCGTTTCCTTAATTCCGTCGGGGAGGGCCGAATAGGTTCCCCGGCGCACAGGGTCACTCCACCGGCAACACCAGCGGACCGTCGAGCGCGGCACGGCGCATGGCCCCGGGCTGGGTCATGAGTTCCTTTAGGAGCGGGAGGTGCTTTTCGTAAACGCCGCGCGGCGACGTCTCATGGCGAACGCAAATATATGCCGCCTTGCCCACGATCTCGCCCATCATGCCACAGGTCCGCATCACGCGCACCGGGCCGAGCGCCTCGTGGGTCACGCTGATGTCACGGCCCGCCATGAAAAGGTTGGTGATGTTCCGGCTGTAGAGGCAGCGATACGGCGCCCAATACGGTCCTTGATACTTGTAATTCTCGCCCTCGGTCGCGCGGGAGATGAATTCCTCGCCTTCGTGGCCCTTTTGAAAACCGGCGTCGGGCGTGTGAACATCAATGTGCCACGAGCACGGAAAGGCTCCGTCCGGGAAAACGCGATTGGAGCGGAAATCATCCACCGTCAGCACGACATCGCCCAGCAACCGGCGCGACTCGCGCTTGCCGGCAATGTACGCAGCCCAGCCGATGCGATGATTCGGGTAGAGTTGGTCCACGTTCTTCAACGCGTCCCACGCGCCGTACATTGCGCGTAAATTCAAATCGCGGATCCGCTCGACGTCCGCAATTGGATCTTTGTCAAAGCCGCTCTCCCAAAACCAGCCGCCGAGATTGTCGAGCGGGTTTTGGCTGCCCCATTGGCCTTTGAAATTCTTGCGCCCGGGAAACGGTTTGTCGCTCAGATCAATCGCCCACGGGCAGCGGGGAAAAGGCACCGCGACGTTCCCCGCCTCCGCGGCCATCGCCAGGGCGGACTTGTCTTTGCATTCGCACTTGAGCACCTGTTTGGGGTCGGCAACGTCCATCACATTCCAGAGATTGCTCAGGCCCTGATGATTCTCGCGCGACATCTCGTGGTCCGCGCCCGCCAGATAGCCGACGGTGCCGTCCCCGGTGCAATCGGCGAACAATTTCGCCGTCAAACGAATGTGCCGTGCGGTGCGCGTGTGGTGGGCCACGACCGCCGAGATGCGACCCCCGTCTGCCTCCACCGCAAAAACGCGCTGCTCCGTCAGCAACGTGATGCGCGGTTCGGCGCGCACCAGGTCAGTTTTGCGCACATCGGCATAGATCGCGCCGCCCTTGGCATTGCCATCGCCGGGACCTTTGCGCGGGACGAGTTCCTCAACAATGTCGCCAATGTGCGGATACGGTTTCTGCCTGGTGTGACCCTCGGGCCACACGCGCACCTCCGAACTGCCGTTGCCCCCGAGCACCGGCCGGTCCTGCACAAGTGCGACCCTGAGCCCATTGCGGGCGGCGGAAAGGGCGGCACTCGTTCCCGCGATGCCACCGCCCACCACAACCAGATCAAACGCTCCGCCATTCTCCGGTTGCTCCGGAAGCCCAAGCGCGGCGCGGCGGAACTTTGTCAAAGCGGCAAGTTCATGCGGCGGCGTGAACGCGGCGTCCTTGCAGAACAACACGGCATCGCAGCGCCCCTCGAAACCAGTGAGATCATGCAACGCCACGGACGCCTCGGCGCCGACTCTCACCGTTCCGCCATCCTGCCAATGCCATTCCGCCCCTTTCGTGCCGAACGTCTCCGCGAGCGGTTGGCCGTTCACGAGCACCTGAAATTTCCCCGGCGTCCCCGGCGCTTTCCATGGCGCTACCCAGTCCCGGGTGCGCACCCAAACCCGATAAATACCGGGCGACGGAAACTTTGCCGTCGTCACCGCATCCGCTACGGGCACCCCCAAGCCATGGGCCAAGAGATACGGCGAACCCATTTGCTCCATCGACTGGTGATCCAGATCCCAACCCCCGGGCTCGGCGAATTGTTCCGCTTCGAGCAGGACATTTTGGGCACGAGTCGAAACCCCAAACCCCAGGCCGTAAGCCAGCAGCAAGACCAGCAGTTTGGACACCCTCCTTCGAGCAAACTTCAACATTGCCATGACCTGCTTCCCAGTCCCAAGCGACGCGCGCGACCGACCGCCCCACGCTGCGGATGCCCCGTCGGCCATGGAATGAAGTTTCATACCGACCGAATGCTACTCTGCTGCTTCATGCACCTCCAGCCCAAGAATGGAAGCAGTGCGACTCGAGAACGGTTGCCGCCGTCAGCAAACGGCAGCGACGGCGTCCAAACCGTCGCCGGCATCCCGTTAATGATCTGTGCCCGCCACCAGGCCCCAAACGCCGGGACCGGCAGCTGGCGTTTGTTTCTGACCGACGAGGCGGAAACCGTTTTTTTGGTAGAACGACAGATTACGCTCATTGGCGGTTTCCAGGTAGCACGGGACACCCCCGGCTTCAATGCGTTGCAGACCCTGGCGAATCAATGCGGCCCCCAATCCCTGGCCCTGCTGATCCGGGCGGACCCCGATGCATAACAGGAACCAATGCGGCACACCGAGCGTCCGCCACCGACAGGTCGAGATGAAATGCTCAAAGGACAACATCCGCCGGGTGGCGCTCCAGCCTAGGATAAACGGAGATCTCAAGACTCCGGCCCTCACCATGCGGATCCAACTTGGGGCGGTGTATTCGGGTCGAATCCAGACGGCCACCGCACCGGCGTTCCTGGTCATGTCCACCCAGCCATATTTTTCCCCGTAGCGCAGCTGCAGGCGGAAAATATGCGCCATGCCGGCCGCGCGTTTGGCGGGGTCGGGAAACAAGTAGGCGGCGACCGGATCGTCCGCGAAGGCGTGCACCAAGGTCGCCACCGCCGGGTGCCGGTGCGCCGGGGTGAAAGCGGTGATTTCGCGCCCAATCGTTTCCATCGCTGGCGGCTGAAGAAGTATTGGCGATCCGGCTGGCGTACCCGGCGACATGGTTTTTGGCATTGCAACAAAAGCACGTCGGCCCGGCAGCTTGCCGGGCCGATATCGTGATGAAACCTTCAGCGTTAGATGTCCAATTCCGTGACCGACAACTTCGCCTGATATTTGCCCAGGATCTTCAGCGTCAAATTTCCGACATCCCCATCCCGCTCGGCCGCGAGGTCGAGGGGCATGGACTGGACCGCGTCCATCGGCTTGAGCGCCACGGTGAGCACCGGTTCCTTGCTCTTGCCAAAAACGAGCAACTCGAGGGCCCCGGCGGCGTTCTTACGGACGGCGAGCGCGCACTGGGGCGCGGTAACCTCTTCCCCCTCCGCCCGCACGGTGACCAAACGAAGACTGTCTTTGCCAATCGCTTCGCCGTTTTTCATCGGGGTCAGCCTTTGCAGCCACAACTGGCCGATGGGCACGGCCGTCTCCCCGGCTTTGGCAATGGTCTCCGCCTTGAGATCCTTCTGGGGCAGGACCATCCCGCCGTATTCCCCGTCTTTCATCACGACGGGCTGTTGCGCATCCACATCGGTGGCGATGGGCGTGCCGTTCAGTTGTTTGGCGTCGGCGCTGACGGCCTGGCCATAGGGGAGCGCTTCGTCCCGGGAAAGTTTTTCCTGGGCTGAAGCAAGCTGGAGTGAGGTCAGCAGTATGGCTGCGATTATGATTTGTTTCATGATTTTGTTATTGGCTTTTGGATGACATTGTTACTTGCGTTTGATGCGACTGCGCCATTAATAACGCCGCGGGAAAGCCCTGGGTTACAACTCGAGGCATGTTTCGGGGATGCCTGTGCGGTCTTGCATTGTTCACTCGATTCATTTCCGCCGTTCCCCTCCCCCAGGGCTTCACAGCCTCACGGTTTGCCGCCGGACTTGGACTCGACATTGAGCAAGTCCAGCGTCATATCCGACGGCTTTGGTTTCATCGCCTCGAAGGCGTGTTGTTGCGCAGGGGTCAATTCCTTTTCCACTTCGATGATGAGCCGCCCGATGACGTTGGTGCTGCGGGCGATGGTTTCCATCCGGATGGCTTGCAGCTCGCGTAACGCGCGGTCGAGGTGGGCCTGAATGCGGGCATCCTGCTCCGGGGTGGGCTTGACCAGCCGGTCGAACTCCCGGCTGACGTGCTCGTTCCAGTTCTCCGGGTTGTTGCGGGCGTCGAGCTGCCGGCGCGCGATGCCGTGGCCGATCAAGCCGCCGGACAACGAAGTGGCCAGGATGATGCCGAGGAGACACAGCCCGGCTTTCCAGGAGCGGAGCGGGTTCATAGCGACCACACCAGTTGCGCCACCGCATTTTCAATCCCCGGCTTCAGCGGTTGCGGATTGCGAAAATGGGGCAATTCGACTGCCGCACACAGCAGCAGGATCGCCACCGCGCCTGCCAGCAAACGCGCCAGCGCGCGATCCCAGGCGAAGTCCACCGGCGCCGCTCCCGGCGGCATTGCCTGCGCCACGACGCGGGTGACGAAACCAAACGGTGGCTGTTCGTCGCGGGGGGGCGTTTGTCGGGCGCGCGCCGCGCACGCCTGCCATTTCATGTCAAAGTCGTTCATGGGGATTCTCTTGCTTGAATGTTTCAGCCAGCTTCCGCAGCTTCCGGCGGGCCCGGAAAGCGCGCACCTTGATCAACGGAATATTCCAGCCGGTGAGCGAGGCGATTTCCTTTACGGACTTTTCCTCCAAATCCATCAGGCTGATGACCAATCGGTCGTCCGGCGGCAGTTGCAAGAGGAGTTTTTCCAACAACTCGCGCGCGGAGGCCGGCGCCGTGTCGGGCCGCGCGGCTTCGTCCACAAGCATGAACTCGAGCCACGCGGACTGCTCCTCCGGCAGATCGCTCCAGCGCAGCTCCGGTCGGCGCCGCTCGGCGCGCAAAGCGTCCAGACAGGTCCGTACCGCCAATCGTGACACCCAGTGTTCGAAGGGCACGCCGCCGCGCTCCTGGTACTGATCGAGCCGGGCGAAGAGCTTTACAAAAATCTCCTGGGCCAGGTCTTCCTCCGCCGCACGGACGGGGAGATGGCTGCGCACGATGCGGATGACCTGCGGATACAGCGCTTCCACCAGCGACCGGGAGGCTTCGGGGTCGCCCTGGCGTGCGCGTTCCAATTGCTGATGCCGGTCGCCGTCGGTGGCCGTCATGCGCAGGAAAGTGAAGGTGACATCTCAACATCTAAGTAACGCCAGGGCGCCCCCGGCGGTTACAGGCTGGCATCATTCCCCTCCGCAGCCGCCCAGGCAAGGTTGTCCTTGGCTTGGAGCCAAATTTCCGTCGCTCGCGGCATATTGGCGACTGCAAAGTTCTGCTGAATGCGCCGAACAGTGAATTCAATCGGCAAACGCCCTACCGCCTGAAAACTGCCCAACGGATAAATTCCCGCCAGCACCCAGTTGGTGAGGGCTGCAGCCCTCGACAACTCATGGGGCATCCCGGTCAATCCGTATCCCAGGCCACCCTCTGCGTTGGGGAGCAACCCACGAACGAGATGTTCATGGGTTACTTCAACGACGTCTCCGTCCCCAACCCCGTTCCGGAGGCAAAACAGGCGACCGCCAAATGGAGCCCGCTTACCGGTTCTGAGCCCGTTGCAGGTGTCACTCCGCCGCCAGGGCCAATGTCAGTTCTGCAATCTCCGCGCGGTGACGGCGGAACAATTCCAGATCGGTCCAAGTGTGGTTGAGGACACGGTCGCCGGCACGGAGAAAGTCTCGGCTCTCAATGAATGGCTCATCGGATAGTTCCATCACGTCGCGCAACGCGATCCGCAATGTTCGTTCCGCCTGCTGCACGAGTTCACTTCGCGTGCCAGACTCGCGATGCCGTTGGATTTGTGCCTCAAGCAGTGCGATGGCGGCGACGTCTTCCAACCCATCACGCACGGCTTCCCAGCGCACGCTCGGCACGGGCAATTCGCCGGGATAAACGAGCGCGTATTCATCGTTGATGCCTTTCCCGGGAAACCAGATGTCCACCTCGGTTGTGCTGTGCGTCCAGAAGCCAATCCCGCCCAACCCGAAGTATTTTGCCCGCCAGGCATTTGCCCGGTTGTAGCATAGCGGCGAGAGCGATTTGACCTGGGAAATGCACTCATACGACCAGACGGTTTTGGCCTCCATGATGCGTTGGATGCGCGGGTCGCCGGACAGCAATCCGGACACGAGCCGCATGTTCGGCGCCCACACATCCACCAACGGTTCGATGCGCTCGAAATCCTTCCACGACAAACCGGCCACGGGGTCGGTGTAGGTCAGAAGCTTCGGGTCCGCCTCGCGGAAAAGTTTCCCGGCATCAAGCAGGATCGCGATGTTGGGACCGTAATCGAGGCCCGGTTCGTCGAGCAGGTAAAAGGCATAATCCGCATAGCCACGACCGCGTTTGCGGAGGTGATCGCGCAGCTTGCGAATGTATTCGAGTTCGAAGGGGCGCTTCTCTTCGTCCGTCTTCTTTTCGGCAAACTCGATCGGCGGATGATTCAAGTGGAACAAAATCTTTCCCCGACGATCGAGCCGGTCGAGTTCAGCATCCAGCACGGGCCAATCAATGGTCAGCTTGCCGGCGGCGTCCACCCGACCGGGCGGGATGATGGTGCGCGGGAAAACATTCACGCCATGCCGGCCCATGTCGTCGAGCACCTCCTTGGTTCGTGCGGTGAACCAGCGATTCGGTACGTAATCCCAGGTGCAAAGCGTCAGCGGCAATTCCTTGGGCAGGCGCAGGTTCAACACTTCGAGACTTACGGGCAGTTCGATTCTCTTCACGTCCGCGTTCACGGACGTGATCACAACCTGACCAGTGTAGTTTCCCGGTTGCGCGCCGCGCGCGTCCACGCTGATCCAGATCTTCACCGAGCGGTGGGCGGGAATCGTGATTAATCCGGCATCCCCCAGCGCCGGCAATGCATCGGGAACTTTTTCGCCATTGACCGAGCCCGTGGCGATCACTTCGCGCAGCACGACGCCCCCCCCAAACGCCACGCCGTCCGGGCGGACCAGCCGCGACAACGCAACCGTTGCCCGCGTCGGCTCGTCGCGGGTCGAGGCGACGATGAACGCGGCCTGGTCGGATTCGTCGAGGTAGAGATTCTCCACCGAGACCTGGTTTGTCGCCCCGGGATTGGTTTCGTCGGCAAAAGGAATGAGTCGAGTCTCGGCAAAGGAAGCGAAAGGCGGCGTGGGCCAGGCACGGAGTCCTGCCAACGACGATGGAGTTGGTTCGGCCGGTGATGGGGACGGAAGCTTCCATGACATTTCTTCCAGCACCTTCCCCGCGGCATCGGTTGCCGTGGCACGGAGAGACCAATCGCCTTTGCGGGCAACCGTCGGCAGCGGAATCTCAAACGCGGATTGTGAACTCAATCGTCCCATGAGCCTCGCCCAGCCTTGAGGGTCAGTCAGCGAGAGTTGAACATTGAGCAGCGCGCCGTTGGGATTCTTGACCAGGAGGGCCGACTGCTCGCGCCCGGTTTCCGACAACGAGAGACTAAGACTCACGCCCCGTGGCTCCGACATTGTGCCGTAGGCCGATTTTGGCGGTCCGGGGCGGAGGCGATAGGCCAGCAACGTCGTGGTCGTCACCAGCAGGTCCGGTCGGCCGGAAGCAGAATCCATAATCGGCACCAGCGCGGAGGGCATGACACCCGACAATCGGATGTCGTCTTTGAGTTGACCGTTGTCATCGAAGGCAAAGACCCGTTGATGAAACGTCGGCACAAAGATTTCGGCCCGACCATCGCCGTCCACATCCAGCACCAAAGGCGCGCCCCGCGTCTTGGTACGAAAAAGGTGTGTCCACACGGGCCGGCCTTGCGCATCCAGCGCATGCAGGTTTCCCCAGAGCCCCGTGAAGAGAATGAGCGGTTCGGCATCGCGGCGCGGAAGAAACATGATCCAATTGCTGAAGGTTTCGCCCGTGGCCCGTTCCCACCGAACCGTTCCGTCGGAATCGAGCGCGAAGAGCGAACCGGAAGCGGTGCCGCAAAGGACGACTTTCCGGTCCGCGAGCGACAGCACCTCCGGTCGCGTCACGATCTCCTTGTCCAGCTCCCGCCGCCAGCGGATTCCGCCAGCGCCATCGCAGCAGAACAGCGTCGAACCGGCAGGGATCAGGACCAAACCTTCACCCGGCTGGAACGAAACGCTCAGCGGTGGCGCTTTACATGGGCCTGCCGCCAGCGCGTTGGTCCAAGCCACTTTGCCGTCCGATCCCAGGCAAGTGACCGTGCCCGCGGCGTCGCTGAAAAGGAGCGGCGAACCAGAACTTGCGGACAGCACGGCGGGCACGGCGCGCCCCCAAGCGGTTTCACCCGGAAGCTGGTGTTGCCAGACCGGTTGGAATTTCCGGTCGAGTCCAACCACGAGCCCTTTGACACTTGCCAATACGAATCGAGCGCCCGACGGGGAGTCCACCAAGACTGGCGCAGTAGTCCAACGCCCTTCCGGCAATTGGGCGACCAATCCATCCTGGCCGGGGCCGATGGCAGCCCCTTCCGCCGTCCAAAGGAGCAGTTGACCGCCTTGGTTCAAAACCAGCACTTCCGGACGGCCACTGTCACTGTCACTGAACTGGCCGACTAATGGGGACGCTTCCACCGGCGTCTGGCCGGCCATCCGGGTCCACTGAATTTCCATCGGCCAACCCAGGATGGCCGGACTGGCAAAACCAATTGTCAAAAAAAGCCTGCCCCAATAGGTGATCACACGATTAAAAAATTCGCCCCGCGGTTTGCCGCTTGGGTCTTGAATCAAGCCAGGTAACCCGGCTCCATACCGAGGCCAGGAAGCATCCAAACGCGGCCTGGTTGCGCGCGCTAATCTGTGCGGGGCACGGGCACAAAATCATGTTGGGCCTTTTGCGATCCGGCCTCGATAAACATGCGGTATTTGACACCTGGTTGCAGTGGCTCGGCTTGGGCGTCCTTGACTGCCGGATGCATACCCGCGATGGCCGCGTCATAGCCAAATTCCTTGATGGGGACGGAATTGGACTCGGTTGTCAGCTGCCAGACGGGATGGGGATATTTGTTAGTCTCAATTCCACTCACTGGAATGACCTTCAACGAGGTAAGCCGCAGCTCGCGGTCGAAGCCGAACAGAATCGGATTGATCGCCGCATGGCCGGAGCGCCCGGAAGCCGCCAGGGGGCCCCGGGCCGGTCGCGAGCGATCGAAAATTTGAATTTGATCCTTGGCGAACCAGTCTTTGTTAAAGTAAAAAGACAGGCTGCCGAGCAAGCAGGCCGTGGCAATTAACATCCAGAGTTTATTAGTCATGCATCCACGTAATTGAGAGCGGGATGATAGGATTATTCGAGCCAAACGAAATGAAATTTATGCGCCAATTTGGGTACCGGTCAATTTTCGGAAAGTCGTGCCATCGCCGGGAACTCTGTCCGGATGAAACGCCTCGGCCAGCGATGATTCGGGGATTCACCCTGATTGTGCTGCTCGTGGTAATCGCGATCATCGCCATTCTCGCGAGCATGCTTTTACCCGCCCTGTCCCGGGCCAAGGAGGCGGCCCATCGCATCCAATGCGCCAATCATTTGAAGCAGCTGGAATTGTCGGTGAAACTTTACGTCGATGACAACGAGGGATATTATCCGCCCCGAACCAATTCATTTCGCTGGCCGACATTGTTAAAGGAGGGCTACCGCAGCACCAACATCCTGATTTGCCCCACTGACTGGCGCCGTGGCGTGCCGCAAACCCAGACCACCGCTACCAGCCTCGAAGACCGGTCCCCACGCAGTTACTTTATCAACGGCTGGGATGATTATTTTGTGACCACCTTGAGTACCGCGGATTTTGCCGCTTTTATGGCTGGTACTTACCCCCGCGCGGGCATCAAGGAAAGCGTTGTTGCCAAACCGACCGACACCATTTCGTTTGGGGAGAAAAAGAACCTCGCCGGCGCAGCGGCCACCGACCCGCTTGGTGCGGCGGACTATTTCATGGATATGCTCGAGGGACAGGGAGGCAACGATGCCGACCGCATTGAGCACGGTTGCCATTCCACCCTCCGCAAAGGCAGCCGAAACGGAGGTTCGAATTACGCCTTCGTGGATGGGAGCGTGCGCTATCTCAAATACGGACTTTCCACGTCGCCCCTGAATCTTTGGGCGGTAAGCGACGCTGACCGCAAAGCCTACGCTTTTGTCGCTCCCTGACTTCAGCCGTGGCGGAGGATTTCCATCGTCAGCTGCCGCCCGGAGGGGCCACGCCCCGGGCATGGCGATTTTTGTGCTGCCTCGCGGTGGTTTGGGGTTGCTACAGCCCGGCGTTTTCCGCCCGGGCCGAGGACGCAGCGCCATACCCACGAATCAGCGAGGAAGCCTTCAAGGCGCGGCTGCCGTTTTTTGATTACGACAAATCCATCCCGCTTGAAGGTCGCATCGTGCAGGAATGGACGTCGGATGGCCGGTTGAAACAGAAATTCGTTTTCCGCGGTGCGCAGGGATTTCTCGTGCCGGGCTTCATCGAGTTTCCCAGCACCAATCAGCAGCCGTGGCGACTCGTGTTGCTCCTGCACGGCTGGTCCGGCGGGAAGGAGAACTGGTACCAAGACAACAATTACGTCAACGGCGGCTTGATGCGGAAGGCGTTGCTGAAAGCTGGCTACGCAATTCTCGCCCTCGACGCTGCCACCCACGGCGAGCGCAGCAATGAAATCGATTACCAGCACGTCAACCCGCTCGATGACCCGAAGGCGCCCGCCCGCCGGAATTATTTTACCTACGCCGAGATTTCCATCCAGACGGTCAAGGACTATCGCCGCGCGCTGGATTTCATTTACGAACGCGGCGTAGTGGACACCAACGGCGTCGGCCTGGTCGGTTACAGCATGGGCGGAATGGACGCTTTCTACCTGTTGTCCGTCGAGCCGCGCATCACGGTGGCCGTGGCGGTTGTGCCGCCGATGCTCAGCATTGGCTACGGGCCGGCGTCACCGGTGGATTACAGTTGGGGCATTGGCAACCGGCCGTTCCTCATGCTAATGGGCCGCAAGGACGGCAAGGAGGATTATGTCGGGAAGCTGGAGGCGACGTACCGCCAGTATATCGAAACCCCGAATACGAAGCTGATCTGGTACGACAAGGGTCACCAACTGGGAGAAATCTACGTGCCCGACGCGCTGGCGTGGGTGAAGCAGCACTTAAAGTTGTAGGTTGCCACCCTTTTCGCAAATTCAACCCGGTGCGAGCCGTTTGAGTCGGACCAGCGCCAGTTCCAGTCGCTCTCCAGACAAGGACGTTTCCCGGAGTCGGGATTGAATCAGCGCGGCTTGGGCGAGTTTTTGCCGCAACAGTGCTGCGACGAAGGAACAATCCTTCTCCCGTCCAGCGGCCAGCTTCGCCACCGCAAGATCATGCACTTCCAGACACAAGCCGCAGCCGGTGCCGGTGTTCTCGTTGCGCACCGGAATCAGGCGATCTTTCCAACCGGCGGGCAGGATGGCGGTTGCCTCCGCCACGCCGTGCGCGTAATAGCCGAACGTCTGATGGAACGGCGAGCCTTCGCCGATGGTGCCATCAATGAGACCGGCGTCATCGGGATGGCGGAAGGTGAACACGTCCGCTTCGATGGAAACCAACAGGTCGGCGGGCGCATTCGGGAACTGACCCAGCACGGCCTGGCTGCCGATGACCACGATTTCGGCCGCCCCGGTAATGCCGGCGGCGGCGCGAATGATGTGTTCAAGCTGCTCTCGTTGCATGGCGGTAACGTTGCTTCAGCTCCCAAACCTCGCGTGCGCTGAGAAGGCCGGCAAAAGGTGAATTCTGACGGAGCCGACGCGCTTCCTCATTTTCGGAACTCAGGAGCTGGCAAATCTCCTCCAGCGGATGATGCAAAATCTCGCGCCATTCGGCGTAGCAACGTAGCAGTGATGGGGCGCCGGCGTGCAGACGAGACCAGCGGGCCAGATTCTCGTGAGCGAGTTGAAGCAACTCCGGCTGCTGGCGCAAACGTGCGGCGGTGCAACGGCCCAATTCAAGGCTGATTTCGTCAATCAACTCGTGACTCACCCTGACAGCTTAGTCGTGTGGGTGGTTGAGGTCAACGATGCCTCCGAAACGATGTAGCGCCACACAGACTGGGACGCGAACGTCCGGAGGCCGAGTGGCTCGACTGACTTCGGGCTCGCATTGGACCCGAACCGCTGATGGTCAAAAGTCGGTGCGGTTGGGAAGGCCACAACGTCAATCTCAGGCGCAAGATTGACCAACAGGTGTTCGGCCGCTACAACTCCGCCGAGGTCGACGCGCAAACGACGTCGCCAGCCAAAGTCTCGACGAATATCAAGAACATCAAACTGCTGCGCGAGGCCTACCACCGCCATTGAGGTTGAACGACGCCCACTCCACTGACCACTCACTGTTCCGGAGCGGAAACCAATCCGCATTTGTGTCATCACTCCGAACAGACCCGTTCCAGCTCCTGCGCGAATCAGGGTTTACTCGCGAGCGGCTTGCCCGCTTTATAGAGATCAAGGCGCGCCTGCATGGCACGTCTCTGATTTTCGGTAGCTGGAGTGAGCAGCTTGATCGCGCTCTCTTGCTCACGCACGGCCTCTGTAAAATCACCAACCTTCGCTCTCGTCGCGGCGATTACTTCCAGTTGAAACGGCAGTTGATGTTTGAGTATCTCACTCCCAAAACGCGCCGCGGTGAACGCCCGGTCGCGATCAGACTCCTTGCTGTCGGACGCAATGGCCCACTGCAGTGCCCATTGTGAGAGCTGGTTTGCGTCCTCAAGTGCCTTGTCGATTTGTTGTAGTCTCTGGTAAAGCAAGCCTCGACGCCAATAGACGATCATGCCATCCCCTCCTGACGGGTCCATGCGCAGAGACTCAGTGAAATCCGCCACAGCTTTCTCGTATTCCTTCCTGCCTTCAAAAACTAGCCCGCGATATTCGTAAGCACTCGCCAAACACTTTTCTTTTGGTTGCACATTGCTCGAAAAGTCAGCTTCAGGATCGTCCACGATGGCCGTGTAGTCGGCGAGCGCAGCGTCCGTCTGTCCTAGTTCAGTAAAGTAACGGGCGCGGTTGAACCGCGCCGAGTAATACTTCGGCTCGAACTCCAGCAGCCGTGTGAGATCGGCGATGGCGCTGGCATAATCCTTTTTGCCCGCAAACATGCCGGCCCGGCTGAAGTAGGCTGCTACTAGCGAATCGAAGAGATGCACTTTCGGTGACGCGCCGGCCGTAGGAGCCCATTGCCAGCGGCCAATCCCTTGTTCGAGAAGTTCTAGGGATTTTGCCAGATCAGCCAACGCCTCGGCGTGCCGATTTCCCCTCAGGTGATCTTGGGCGCGTTCATAAAGTTCGCGCGCGGTTAGGGACGGCCGGGGATTACCGGGGGATGTCGTAGCCTCAGCAAGTTGGCTTGGTGCGGTTTCGACTGTGGCGGGACGGAAAGGTTCGGGAGTGCCGTCAGCAATAATCGGAATGATGGCAGTGGATGGCGTGAGGAAGAATTTGCGAGACTTGGAGATTCCGAAACCAACAGCGGCAACGAGTGTCAGCCCGATGATGGTCTTTTGCAGGGTGGTCATGGCAACGGCTTTGATCGTGGTGGCAGTTGCGGTGGTGGTGAGAGTTGCTCCAGCAAGGGCGGCGGCGGTTGAAATCGTGACGACCAATCCGACGGGCACGGCTTGGACCGCGTTGGCCGCGAGCACCACGCGGAGGCTGGCGGCGCTCGTCGTGACACCCCGGCGCTTCAGGAATTCCTCTAGTTTCTCCAAAGCGCGTGTCACTCGCATGCGGGCGGCGTCTTCGTTGCTGCCCAGCGCCTGACCGACCGCGCGGAAATCCTGCTGCTCAAAAAAGCGGAGCAGGATGGCGGTGCGATCCGCTTCCTCCAGTTCATTGATGGCGTCGTCGGGCAGCGGCGCGACCTGAGAGAAGTCCGCCGCGGATTGGTTTTGGAGCGCATTCATTTCGGCAGCTTGCCTTTCACGGGATTGGCGACGACGTTCGCCGCGCAGGGTGTGGCCGGCCACCAGACAGGTATCCCGATGCAGCCAACCGCCCAGCTTCACATCCCAGGGCAGCGTCCGCGCCTTGCGGGCCAGGTTCACAAACACAGTTTGCGTCACGTCTTCCGCCCGATGCTTGTCGCCCTCCACCAGCCGGAGCGCCGTGGAATAGACCAGGTCAACGTAGCGGGACACCAACTCACGGAAGGTGGCGTCCGAGCCGTTCTCGCTGTATTTGGCGAGCAAGTGTTGGCTGTCCGTCATTTTCAATCACCAGTAAAAGCCCGCTGGAGCCGTAAACCGAACAAAAAAGTTTGGGCGAAGGAGCAGTTGCAGGTTGAACGCCCAGCCATCGAGTGTAGCGGCGGGCTTCCCAGCCTGCCGTGGAGCCGCGGCTTCTCCACCCTCCGCAGTAGTTGCTACGGAGGACGGGCAGCCCGGCGGACTAGCTTCACGCAGAATCCAGATCGTTGAAGATTTCCGGGTTACAGCGTGTGCCTGGCAAATGTCCGGGCGGCAAGATGCCGCCCTCTACGTCAGGCAGGATGCCTGACGCCACTTCTGACGGAGCCTGGTCACGCGGCTTGAATTCGGGACGGCCCTCTGCCAGTACTGCGCCATGAACTTTCAGAGTGGAGAACTCGATTCGGACGCACAAAGTCGCAGGGCTTTCATCAAGTGCGCCGGGATTGCCGCGGTCGGTCTGGGGTTGCCGGGCTGCAACACACCAAACCGCGAGCGCAACACTGGGGAAAGTCAGCTGACCCGATGCGAGGTCCGGGTCAGAGTTGAAACGCCGGACGATCCCCTCGGTGCCCGGACGTTTGCGATTCTGAAAGATCGCATCGAGGAGCGTTGTGCGGTGAACGTCGTCGAAGCCCGCAATCGGGAGCAGATCATCCTGACGATTGACAATGGCCTGCCGCCCCAAGCATTCCGCATTGATGCGTCCGCCGGTGCGGTGCGGGTCGCGGGAGGGTCGCCGCGAGGTTTGCTGTACGGCGTGGGAAAGTTTCTGCGAACCAGCCGGTACGATGAAACGTTTCAACCCTCGCCCTGGCGCGGCACGTCCAACCCGCGGGGTTCGTTGCGCGGCATGTATTTCGCCAGTCATTTTCACAACTGGTATGTCCAGGCTTCCGAGGCGGAAATCGCGCGTTACATGGAAGACATCGCGCTGTGGGGCGTGAATGCAGTCATGGTGATCTTCCCGTTCATCAATCTGCAGGACTGGAACGATCCCGAAGCGGGGCCAGGCATGGAGACGATGCGCAAATATGCACGCGCTGCCCGGGCGCTCGGAATGCAATTCGCCACGGGGCTCAACAACTGCATGTTCATCAGCGCGCCGGCGAACATCCGCGCGAAGCGACTCGCCGATCCTCTGGGACGGCGCGGCAACAGTGGCCACCCGATCTGCCCGAGCCTTCCCGAAGGTCACGCCTACTTGATGGAATGTGCGCGCGAATTCTACACGAAACTCGCGGACATCGGGCTCGATATTCTCGTGCACTGGCCGTACGACGAAGGCGGCTGCTCCTGCGCGAAGTGCATGCCGTGGGGGAGCAATGCCTACTTGAAACTCTCGCGCGACCTGACCGCGCTGGGCCGGACCTACTTTCCGAATCTCAAAACGGTTCTCAGCACGTGGATGTTCGACACGCCGCCGGAAGGCGAGTGGCAAGGCCTGACCGACGCCCTCGTGCAGGGCGAGCCATGGCTCGATTACATCCTCGCCGACGCGCACGAGGACTTTCCGCGCTACCCGCTGGATGTCGGTGTCCCCGGCCAGCGGCCGCTGCTGAACTTTCCCGAGATCAGCATGTGGGGCAACTGGCCGTGGGGCGGCTTTGGTGCGAACCCCCTGCCCGGCCGTTTCCAACGACTTTGGGATCAGGTGAAACAGGTCGTGAGCGGCGGCTTCCCCTACAGCGAAGGCATCTACGAAGACATGAACAAGGCGATCGTGGCGCAGTTCTATTGGGATCCGAATCGCAACGCGCGCGCCACGCTTGAGGAATACATTGCTTACGAATTTGGTGCTGGCGTCACGGCGGATGTCCTCACGCTCGTTGACTTGCTGGAAATGGCGGCGGCGAATTCGTACAAGAAGCAACCCGAGGACAAAGCGGCGGTGCTGCGCGCGCAGCAACTAGCCGAGGCGGTGAACGCCCGACTGCCCGATTGGGCTCGACGAAACTGGCGCTGGGAGATTTTGCGTTTGCGCGCCGTGCTGGACCGTGAGCGATTTGTGGATGGCTCATTGAACAGCCCAACCGCCGAAGCGGCTCTGCTCCGGCTGATTGAAATCTATCACTGCCAGATTGAAACGGATGATCCCTACCATCACCGCGTCCGCCCGCCGTTGCGCCGGGCCGTGAATCGCGCGGGGAAGAAGTGAGGATGAGCTTCAGATGACATTGCCGGATGAGACTTCTTCAACACCTCGTAGCGGCGCCTCGGCAGAGCGCCGCCATTGTCAAATTCCAAACCCAAGTTTGCGGCGTCCTACCGAGACGCCGCTACGACTACGTAGTTTCTAAGCTGCATAAATGAGACGGCAATTTCTTCCACTGTTAATCATGGCCGGCGTCGCAATGCTCCTGGCGGGCTGTCGTCACGCAACGACCAACGATCCTAGCCAGGTCGCTGCCGCGCCCAAGTCGGGCAAAGTTGCTCGAACCGAAACCGTCTCCCTTCCCGGCAACGTGCCGATGGAACTGGCCTGGATTCCCGCCGGTACTTTCTTGATGGGCCAGCGTGACGGAGAACAGGACGCGTATCCGAACAAGGAAACACCGCAGCATCGCGTGAACATCTCGCACGGTTTCTGGATGGCCCGGACCGAAGTGACCAAGCAGCAATGGCGCGCGGTGATGGGCACGTCGCCTTGGGCCGGACGTGAACGTGCGTGCGACGACGACCGCACGCCGGCGGTGTTCATTTCCTGGGATGACGCCCAAGCGTTCGTCGAAAAACTAGCCGCGCTGACCGGTCGCCCCTTCCGCCTGCCGACCGAAGCCGAGTGGGAATACGCCTGTCGCGCCGGCACCACGACACGGTTTTACTGGGGCGACGATCCGAACTACGAGCAGATCAACCACGCCGCATGGTGGCGCGGCAACGCGTTCCTTACGCCGGAACGCCACGCGCGTCCGGTTGGCGTGCTGCCACCAAATCCGTGGGGACTGTTCGACATGAGCGGCAACGTCTCCGAGTGGTGTCAGGACTGGCATTGGTTCTACGGCGACGGCCCGGACACCGATCCGGTCGGGCCCGCGTATGCGCCGCATCGCGTTTTGCGCGGCGGCAGTTGGCTCACCACACCCGGCCAATGCCGCTCGTCGCGTCGCAATCACGAAGTGCCCGCCGCGAAGCAAAGCGACATCGGTTTCCGCGTCGTCTGCGGTGCAGCACCGAAGCCCGAACCGGGAGCACCCGAGTTCACCGATGTGTTCGTTGCGGGCGCGGAAGGCGTGAACACGTATCGCATCCCGTCGCTGCTGCTCGCCCCGGACGGTTCGTTGCTGGCGTTCTGCGAAGCGCGCAAGGAATCGCAAGCCGACGCCAGCCCCACCGACATGGTGCTGCGCCGGAGCCTGGACGGCGGACGAAGCTGGCTGCCGACGCAAGTGATCTTCCGCGGCGCCGGCAAGGAGGCGCTGATGAATCCCTGTCCGGTCGTGGATTACACGAACAAAACGATCGTGCTACTCTGCCAGAAATCCAACGAGGGCGGTGAAGGACACAACCAGCACTTCCAGCTTGTGAGCAAAGACAACGGCCTGACGTGGTCCGCGCCGGTGAATCTCGCCCCACTCACCACGCACTACGACGACAGCTTCAATTTTGGCCCCGGCATCGGCATCCAGTTGCGCAACGGCCGGCTCATCATCCCGGGCTACACCGGTGTGCTGAACGACGAGATGGACGAGGAGTGGTTCGCGCGCGTGCTCTGCAGCGATGACTCCGGCCGGAGCTGGACGTTGGGCGCGAGCGTGCCGCAGTTGTCCGACGAGTCCCAGGCCGTGGAACTAAGCGACGGACGGCTGATGCTCAACGCACGGGGCAACATGGGCTTGAGCTGCCGCGCCGTGGCCACCAGCAGCGACGGCGGGCAATCCTGGTCGGACTTCCGCTGGGATCGTGCGCTGAACGAGTGTCCGTGCCAGGCCAGCATTCTCCGCTACAACCTGGGCACCCCCGGCGAGAAAAGCCGTCTGCTGTTTTCCAATCCCGACAACCGGGGCGAGAAGTTCAACGTAGTCGAACGCACGCGCATGACCGTACGGCTGAGCTACGACGAAGGCCAAACCTGGCCCGTCAAACGGCTCCTCCACGCCGGCCCGGCCTCCTACTCCTGCCTCGTGCGCCTGCCCGACGGCGACATCGGCCTGATCTTCGAAGGCGGCGAGAAGCACCGACGCGAGTGGATTCGCTTCGTGCGCTTCTCGCTGGCCTGGCTGACGCGAGGCGCGGATCGGTAGGCCACGGAGTTTGTGAATAAAAGGGCGGAGGTTTACGTGAAGGCGTGAATCTGATATTCATCGGTCATGGCAATCAATTCGCCATCCGACAATCTGCCGTTGGCCGATGTGCTGCGCGCGGCGAACGAACTGGTCACGGCGAGGTTGATCGAAGACTGGGCGCTCGGCGGAGCGTTAGCGGCAATTTACTACGTTGAACCGTTCACCACTTACGACGCGGACATCTTCTTCATTCCCGCTGACAAGGGTTTGACCGCCGGTATTCCAGCCATTTACACGCACTTGCAGGCGCAAGGCTGGCAGGTCGAGCGCGAACACCTGCTGGTGCGTGGATTCCCCGTGCAATTTCTCGCTGCCCACGGATTGACGGAGGAAGCCGTGCGCGCCGCGGAGCAGATTGATTACGATGGTGTGCCCGCCAAAGTGTTCCGCGCCGAACACATCGTGGCGATTGCCGCCAGCGTGGGGCGGGCCAAGGACAAGGCCCGCATCGAGCAACTACTCCAACAGGCCGACCTCGACAAAACGTATTTGGCGAACGTGCTGCAACGGCATCAACTGAAACTCCCAACTTTATGAAACTCGAAATGCGCCAGAAACTCGCCCGCGAACCCTTCGCGGAAAAAATCCGTAAAGTGGCGCAGCTCATCCGGCTGGCAAAGACCTTTCCGCGCCGCCCACGACAGACCCACGCGCACCCGCACGGCAAATAATACGCACCGAAGCCGTCCGCAAATACGCCGCCGCTTGCAGCAGCCGCGCGAGTAAATTCGCTTCGTGCGCCTCTCGCTGGCTTGGCTGACGAGAGGCGCTGATGGGCTATGCGCTTGTAGCCGGGCTTCTGGCTGAGCTGGAAGAACCGCTACCGCGATCCTTTGCCGCTAAACCAAGCCTCATCTAATTTGTCCGCTGAACCCTTGCTGCGGAAGCCTCGTCAACGCCGCCAACCGGTTCAGGAACAGCCCGCCCGCCTGCCGCCGTTGCCGGATGACCGCCGCCAACGCCCCACACAGTGGCTCCAAGGCCTTGTGTCGCAATGGCTGAACAGTCCCTAAATTCTGGAGGATGGGCGCGGGCTCGCGCGACGGTCCTGAGGCGCAAAAAAAACGCGGCTACTTGTCGCCAACCCTCCATTCATCGCCGACGCGAGTGAAGAACTGGTGAGAAACCCATGTCTCTGTCGTCAGGCCTTTACCCTCAATGAAGGCAAGATAGCGGTCGTTGCCGAGGGAATACAAATCCCTCAACCTGGTCCGCACGGAATGCCCAACAGTCTCCGGATTTTGCCGGGCATATTCCGCATCCCTTTGAACTTCCGTGACCCATTCCAGTTTTTCCGCTTCGGGTGTGCCTGCTCGAAAGATCCGTGTTTTCAAAATACCTTCAGCGTTGGCTGTGCGTTGCGCCCATATCCAAGTTTGTAGCAAAGCCGCAGGGGTAGCTGTTCCGACGTCCATTGCCAGAGCGTCCGTAATGTTCGTCGCAGAATCAGGGAACAAGGCGAGGTCAATGGGTCTTAATATGTTCCAATTCGGCTGCCAATTTGGGTCGGAAGTCTCCATGGCTTTCTCCGCCGGCTTTTGTGAAGCCGCTTCGTTCTTATCTCTGCGCCACTGCGCCACTGCGCCACGCAGCTTGAGCAGTTCGGCTGTGTTGCGGTTCAGACGCTCAATGTCTTCTCGCAATCCGGCTACGAGGTCGGTGGCTTGGTTGCGTTCGCTCTGCAACTGATGGATTTGCTCTGCGAGCGGGGCTTGCAGCTGCTTGAGCGTCTGAACTTCCGCTCGCGCGGTTGAAGCCTGACGCGCTTCGTAGATTCCCGCCCCGACAGCAGCGGCGAGCGTTGCCCCGATTATGGTCTTTTGCAGCGTGGTCATAACGATGGCGGTTGTGGTCGTGAGCGTTGTTCCGGCGAGAATTGCTGTGGCGGAAATCTTGGCAGCGAGGCCGAGCGGCACGGCTTGGACGGCGTTGGCAGAAACCGCGCCCGCGATGGCTGCGCCGGTCAGCGTCACGCCGCGTTTGGCGAAAATGCCGCGCAGCTTTTCCAGCGCCCGGTCAATCCGCATCCGCGCCGCGTCCTCACTCACACCCAGCGCCGCGCCCACCTCCTCGAGCTTCTGGTTCTCAATATACCGGAGCACCACTGCGTTGCGGTCTTGCTCGCTCAACGCATCCATCGCCGTTTCCAGCAACGGTGCGATTTGATCCCAAGTCGGTTCGGCGGGTTCGTTCAACGTGGCTTGCATGACGGCCTCCTGTTCGCGGCGCTCGCGGCGGCGCCGGGTTTTGAGCGCATCGGCGGCGGCGAAGCGCGTGGCGTGGTAGAGCCAGCCGGACAGGACGGTCTTGGTCCCCAGCGACCCGGCCTTGCGCGCCAGCAGGATGAACACCGCCTGCGTGACTTCCTCCGCCAGGTGCGGATCGCCCACGCGGCGCAACGCGGCGGAATGGACCAGGCCCAGATGCCGGTCCACGAGTTGCGCGAACGCCGGCTCGGATTGGTGGGCGGCGTATTCCCGCACCAACGCCATGTCGTCGGTCATCATCCATCTATTACATGGCCGCCGAACGCGAAAGCGAACAGACTTTTTTCAACTTTCTTCAGGCGGAAGCTCCGCTGCCCGCAGTGGCGCGTTCCGTGCGATGGCTTGGTCGGCGAGCGCCCAAAGAGGATATTTCGGAGCGGTTAGATGTGCTCCGGAATCCGAAAGCCTTTCCGATAGCCGCGATCGGCATCGCGCAACAGGCGGTTCGCCTCCGCGTCGCCGATGACTTCTTCTTTCACGGGATCGAAATTCAGCGAACGGCCCAGGCGGTACGACGCGTTGGCCAGATGCACCAGCGTTCCGGAAATGTGACCGTCCTCAATGGTGGCGGGGATATCCGATTCTTTCCGACTGCGCAGCGCCTTGATGAAATTGGCGAAGGCATATCGGCTGCCGCCTTTGTGGCCGGTTGGGCCGGCTTTCATTTCCGAGCCGAGCCAGAATTGGTAGGCGTTCGCCGTGTCTTCGTCGCCAAGCGCAAGGTAGCCGTCCGCGCCGTAAAAGATGTTGCCGATGACGTTCGGACCTTGATTGCCGCTGCCGAGCTTTTCGGTGCCGATGTCCGCCTCGCGATTCGTGATGCCGTGGCGCACCTCGAACTCGATCATTTTCCGTTTGCCGCCGGGGAGATCGTATTGGAAAGCGCACATGAGCGTGTTGGGGGTGGTCTGGTCGTCGTCGTTCACGAAATGCCCACCCAGCGCGGTGACTTGGTTCGGGAAGCCGACGCCGAGTCCCCAGCGCGCGATGTCCACCTGATGCACGCCCTGATTGCCGAGGTCGCCGTTGCCATATTCCCA
>CAZIJO010000028.1:22015-38833 GCA_964539515.1 uncultured Bifidobacterium sp.
GAACCAGTGCCAGTTGTAGTGAAAGCGGTTCTTCGTGAACGGATGCACCGGCGCCGGGCCGGTCCACAAATCGTAGTGGACGCCCGCCGGCACCGGCTCGGGCGGCGTGTGGCCGATGCTGGGGCGGCGCTTGAAGCACAGTCCGCGCGCCAGATAAACCTCGCCGATCAGACCGTTCTTCAACTGCTGAATCGCTTCCTGCGCCGACTCGGAGGACCGCGTTTGCGTGCCGTGCTGGATGATGCGGTTGTAGCGCTTCGCAGCGCGGATGAGTTGCCGGCTTTCCCACCAATTGTGCGAGCACGGCTTCTCCACATACACGTCCTTGCCCACCTGCATCGCCCAGAACGCGATCAATGCGTGCCAGTGATGCGGCGTGGCGATGCACACGGCATCAAGGGACGGATCTTCGAGCAGCTTGCGGACGTCGGTGTAAGTCTTCGGCTTGGGAAGTTTGAGTTCCTCCATCTTCGCGAGCCGTTCGCGCAGGACGTTTTCGTCAATATCGCAGATCGCCTCGATGGAGACATTCGGGATTTCGGAGAACAGGCGGACGTGATCGAAGCCGCGCTTGCGCACGCCGCAAACCGCGAGCCGGATGCGTTCGTTGGCGCCAATGATCCGGCCGCGGGCGCTCCAAGTGTTAAGTCCGCCCAGCACCGCGAGACCGGCTCCGATCTTGCCGCTGGTGGTGATGAATTGCCGACGATTGATTCCGTTGATTTGTGACATTTGAGGTTCCTGTTCGAGTGGTTGTTGGAAGTCAAATTCTCCAGGTCGAGCCTTACGGCAAGGTGGAAGGTGAGTGGGTTTTGTGTGCTCCTCCCTCACCCCACCCGTCTCCCAGCGGGAGAGGGCCAGGGTAAGGGAGAATGGTCGTTAATCCAAATAGCTTCGAGATCACAAGTCTCCTGCTTCCCCATTAGAACTATGGCTTGCTGTCTTTGACCGGCACCAGATACGCGCGGTCAAACCAAACGGTTTTCACCGCGTCATCGTGTGAATGGCCCATCCAAAGGCGCGAGTACGAGTTCAAGTCAACTGTGCCAATGAGATAGGAACGATAACCGGGCATGGTCTCGGAGACCTTCACGGTGCGTTCTGCGATGTATTTTCCCAGCGGGCCATCGTGAATCCGTCCGCTGAAGACCGGCGCCCCCGCCCCGGCGTCCGGCGTCGCCTCGACCCGAACGACGTAATAAACCTGGTAGCGTCCCGGCTTGAAGCCGCGCGGCAGCTTCGCCCCGTGCAGTTCCATTGCGCCGCGGGCACCGTTCGGGCCGGCGACCATTTGGATGGCAACACCATCGGAAGCCGCCGGATCAGCCACGGGACGCGCGCAGTCCGGCTCCCGGAAAATAATGGCGCGGTCATCCTGCACGCTGATTGCCGGCCGCGGTTCATTCGCCGGCAAATCGTCCGGCGCGGACGCCACTGGCCTCCGCTTCGGTGGTTCGTAGAGCGATTCATCCGGGTCGCTGGCGACTTGCGCGGCAAAATCCGCCGGCTTTTGGCCGGACTCGCGCATGATGTTCATCGGCGACCAACCCAAGGGTCCGGGTTCGTTCACCGTCGCCAGCCATTGAGCGGCGTAGGCCTTGCGGGAGGCATTGATCGGCCAAGGCTCACCCAACTCACGGGCTTCACGTTGCAAGCCCACCCATTGCGAGAGCCAAAGATACCCGATCGGCAACCGTGCCTGCCGGACGCGCCACAGATGATCGGCATTCCCGCGCGCGGCATCCTCGGCCTGCTGCCAGAGTCGTTCTGACTTTGCGAGCGTCGGGAAGCGCAGATACGGACTGGCGTCCGGATGTCCAATGCCGACGTAATAAGGCTGCGCGGCTTTGCTAATCAACTGGAGATGCTGAAGAATGAACGGGGCGGAGCGTTTGCCGTAGTAGGCTTCGACGAATTCACGGACCAGCTTGCGGTCGTCCTGGTAGGGATTCCACAGCAACTGCGCCAGCACCCAGGCGCGCATTTCCGACATCTCGTTGCTGAAGGACTGATACGCCCCCTGCTCGAACAAACCAACCACGCCGTTCTCGTGGAAGAAGCGCACATTCGGACCGAGCACGTAATAATTCGGGAACGGCAGCAGGTAATGCGAGAAATCCGTTGTGTAATCCCAGATGTACAACCGGTCGGTCAACCGGTGCCAGTCGCGGATGTCGCGCGCGAAAAGCTCGTTGCTCGGGTCAGTGAGCGGCTTGGCAAAATTACATTCGATCGAGCAGAGCCGGATGATCACGTTGCGGCGCGGGCGCAGCGTCTTCGGGGCTTTGCGGGTGTATTGATAAGCCAGCGTGTCCACGAGCACGTTCGGAAACTCCGGCTCGATCTTCTCGGCCACGTAATTCACCAGTTCCAGCATGGTGCCGGCGTGGCTGCCCTCGCGTTCGTCCACCGCGGCGCAACGCGGACATTCGCAGGCCCCGGCGTGATCGTTTTGCGACACCGAGATGATCTTGGCTTCCGGCGATTCCCGCAGCCATGCCTTCACGCGTTCGACGATGAAATCGCGCAGGGCCGGATCCGTCGTGCACAGTTGCGCACCTTCCGCGACGCGCTTGCCCTTCACGAGCGAGAACCATTCGGGATGCGTTTTGAAATAAGGATCGGGCGGCACGAGCGGGTAAAAGGTGTGGACGAACCCTTTGTAAACCATCTGTCCGCCATGCTTGTCCTTGAGCCGCGCCGTCGCGCTGGTCGAGCCATTGCGGGCCGCCCAATCGCCGTCAAACGCGGGAAACCAGAATGGATCACGATACTCGAACGCGGGCTTGCCGCGCACGTTTAGCGAGCCGAGTGTCAGCACCGGGCGATCCGGATAATGGGTGTACCACGGGGCGTAGTAGCGGACGCCCAGTTGATCCTGCAAAAACCGATAGACGGCGTAAAGGGTCCCGCGCGGCCGTCCCCCGGTCAGCAAAAGTCGGCTTCCTTCCGTTCGAATGATGTATTCTTCGCCGCCGAAGGTGGCCAAGTTGACATCGGGAAACCACCTGGCCGTCAGGGGGCCGCCGCCCACCACGATGGCCGATTCCGGCGCGTCGCCGGCCAGCTCTTTTGCCACAAACGGCGCCCCGGTGATGTGCTTGAGCGTGGCCGCGAGCTCCTCCGCGGCGTAACGCTCCGCCGGCGTGGCGCCCGGCTGCGTCACGATCACACAGCGGGCACTGCCGCCAACGGCGACTGGGAGCTTTGCGTGAACTGACGCGCCGGTCAGCATCAGCGCGAGCGCGAGCTGGATCGGCCCCGGCGACCGCACTGGAAGTCGGAAGGCTCGGGTTTTAGTAGCGGTTGGAATGCGAGTGAAACGGAAGTCGTTTTGCTTCATCGCGGCGATTATCTCCCGGGGCCCAGTGCCGTCAAGTCAGGCGGAGCAGACGGCACGGCTACCTAAACGAAGCGGCGAGCGCGACTCATCCGCTGATCCCGCCGGGTAGGAGTTTTCGATGTCCCCGATGGCGCTAAGCCTGCCCCGGGCCGGAGCTTCGCCCAGGGGGTTTTTGAAAAGGATCATCCGGCGCACTGCGAAGGACTGTCGCCCGCCAAACAAAAGGTTGTGAATCGGACGAGGTTCGTTTATTGAATCCTCATTATCCCTGACCAAATCAAAGGCAACGCATGAATTCAAAATTACCTTCGCAGGCAAAGCATGTAATTGTGGGGGGTGGGGCGGTCGGCTGTGGCGTGGCCCACGCCCTCGCGGAGGCGGGTTTCTCCGACATTCTTTTGCTGGAGCGCTCGGGGGACGTTGGCGAGGTTACGACTTCTCAAGGCGCCGGTCTGTGCGGTCAGCCCCGCGACTCGGTTGAACGGGTCCGGCTGGCCATGCGCTCGGTGGCCATTTTTCGCGAGTTGCAACGCGACCCGGAGGCAAAGCCCGACTGGCACGAAGTTGGCTCCCTCCGCGTGGCCCTCAGCGACCGGCGCGCCGAGGAGTTTCGCCAGCTCAAACGAATTGCGGACGAAGCTGGCTTGGAAACGGCACTGATCGACCGGGAAGAAGCCAGACACCGGTGGCCCTTGATGGATTTCACCCGAACCACGGCCATCCTATGGTGTCCCTCGGACGGTTACATGACTCCACGATTTGTCGTGAAAGCGTACCAGCATCGAAGCCAAAAACTTGGGGTGCGCTTTGCCACCGCGGTCGCCGTTGAAGGAATCGTCTGCCAAAACGGTCGCGTGACCGCGGTGCAAACCGATCGGGGTACCGTCGGGTGCGAAATGGTGATCAACGCCGCGGGCGCCCATGCCCATCATGTCGCCAAGCTAGTGGGTCTCGATCTACCCATCGTGCCGGTGCGACATGAGTATTACATCACTGTGCCAATGGATGGCCTGACGCCGGAGCTGCCCTGTTTCCGGATTCCGGAATTGACTCTCTACGGTCGCGTTCGCGACCAGGGATTGTTGCTTGGCGGTTGGGAGCCCAATGCCCGGCATACCGACCCGCGCCAGTACGCAATGTCCGCCCGACCGCCGCAGATCGATCCCGACTGGCCTGTGCTGAACCATTTTACAGAGCAGATCCTGCCGCTCTTTCCAACCGCGAAAAGTGCGGAAGTCAAGACGGTTGGGAAAGGCTGGCCCACGTTCACCCCGGACGGACGGTTCATTATTGGCGAAAGCTGCCGGGTGAAGGGCTTTGTCATGGCGGGGGGCTGCAACGCGCATGGGATTTCCGGCTCCGCGGGGATTGGCAGCCTGTTGCTTCAGTCTTTGCGTGAGCGCAATCCGTCGACCTACGTAAAGAGCCTCAGTCCCGACCGCTTCACGGAAGCCGATTGGAATTGGGAGGATGCGACGCGACAAGCCCGAGCCGTTTATGAAACCTACTACGGCGTCTGAACCGCTGGCTTCCGCTGGCAATCGCCGGCGGCGGATAAACGGGCCGGCCCGCCGACAAGTTGATCCCCGACGGTCCCGTTGACCCGGCAAGGCCAGTGTCCATGCGAAGCAAAAATTATGAACGCTGGCGCTGGCGGATTTTTGCCGTCACTTGGCTGGCCTACGCTGGCTTCTACCTCACACGCAAAAGTTTTTCGGTCGCGAAAAACGAACTGAAACGACCCGAGGTATTGGGTTTGACCAAGGCCGACATGGCCTGGATTGATGGCACGAACTCGGTCGCCTACGCGCTGGGCCAGTTCTTGTTTGGTTCGTTGGGAGACAAATTCGGCACGCGGATGATCATTCTGATCGGGATGCTCGCGTCCGTCACGACGGCGCTGGCGATGGGGTTTGCCAACAGCGTGTTGATCCTGGGGGTGCTCTTTGGAATTCAGGGGTTATGCCAATCCAGCGGTTGGGCGCCGCTGGCCAAAAATGTCGGCGAATTCTTTTCCCAACGCGAACGCGGCACCGTCATGGGTTTCTGGTGCACCAATTACGCCCTCGGCGGATTCATTGCCTCCACCCTGGCCGGCGTTGCCGCCGAAAAGTTTGGCTGGCGCTTCGCGTTCTTCGTGCCCGCAGGCGGACTGCTCATCATCTGGCTGCTCTTCTTGAGCTTCCAGCGCAATCGGCCGGAAGACGTGGGCTTGCCCCCCATTGAACAATATCACTCCGAGCCGGAAGCCGTCCTCGACGTGCGGGAAACCCCGGCGGAAGAGCCGGAAGGTTCCTGGAAAATTGTCGGTGAAGTGCTGCGCAACCGGATGGTGTGGCTTCTGGCGCTCGTCTATTTTCTGATCAAGCCCACGCGGTATCTCCTGCTGACCTGGTCACCGGTGTACCTCAACGAGCGGCTCGGCACCAGCACGGCAACCTCGGGATTGCTCGGAAGCCTGTTCGACCTGGCAGGCCCGCTCGGTACTTTGGCGGGTGGCATTGTTTCCGACCGTGTGTTCAAGTCCCGGCGCATGCCCGTTTGCGTCATGGCCTTGTTCGCCACGGCGCTGGCGATGGTGACCTTTCGTTTTTTGCCGGATTCCCGGCTCGCCGTCGGCGCCGGCATGTTTGTCATCGGCTTTTTGATTTTCATTCCCGACTCGCTCGTCAGCGGGGTGGCAACGATAGATTTTGGCACGAAGAAAGGCGCTTCAACCGCCAGCGGCCTCGTTAACGGTTTTGGTTCCATCGGCCAGATCTTTGGCGTCACCTTGCCCGGTTGGGCCGGGCTCGTGGTCGGCCAGGGCCATGACATTTGGAATCCGATCTTTCTGTGGATGGGAATGGCTCTGGCCCTGGCGGGGTTGCTGCTAATGCCGCAATGGCACCGCCTGCCGTCCACTGGCAGAACCCCACCCTAACTCATTCGTCATTTGCGCCTGGCTATTCGCTTGCCAGCCGCCGGACTCCCGACCGGTCCGGTCAGCATCTTCAAATACCACTGCACAAAAGCGTCGACGTTGTATTCCTTGTAGGTGGAATAGGGCCCGGGGGTGAAGGCGCTGGAATTGACGCCGCGTTGCTGGCGTTCGCAAATCTCCCAGTCTTGTTCCGATGTCAGTTGCCAGAACGGCATCAGCTTTTCCAACTGGTAATCGCGCCCCTCCTGCGCTTTCGCATCCACCAGCCACCAGACGCGGATCGCGGTGAGCTGCGGTCCGGCAGGCAGCAGGCGTGTGCTGACGGCGTGATCACAACTGGAATGGTTCCAAAAGTTGGGCAGCGTGCGAATGCGCAAGGTGCCGACGTCCGCATCCTGGTAATCCCCCATCAACGGCGCGACACGCTTTCCGTCCATGGTTTCAGACACGTATCCGTCCACGAGCGGCGTCCGGTTGGCCGAGAACCAGATGTTGCGCTCGGCATCGGGAAACTTCGTCATGCCGGTCTGCTTGTGCGTCGGCGCCAAACCGGTGGCCTGCCACTTCTTATCGCTGCGCGCGACCACGCTGCTGATGGCCTGCTTGATGCGCGGCGTGGTGTCGTCGGCGTTGTAGTGATCAAAGTTGGCCTTGATGTATTGCGGGTGGTTCAGGTTGCAATGGTAGCACTCGCGATTGTTTTCCCAAACCAGCTTCCAATTCGCTTTGACCAGATAATCCACAGCTTTAGCGACTTTCGCGCGATCGAAGCCCTGCGGGCGCGCAAGCGGCGCGAGGAGTTCGCGGGCCGGCTCAAAGCCCGGCGGGTTGGCCGCCAGCGAGAGATAAATCAATCCGCCGGCTTCGCGCACGTGGACTGGCTTCAAGCCGAACTGGGCCTTGTCCAAATCATGCATCCCCCGGCAGGAAAGCAGCGCACCGTCCGGGGCGTAGGCCCATTGATGATACGGACAGATCAGGCGCGGAGCATGGCCAACGGCCTCGTGGCAAATGGTCGAGCCACGGTGACGACAGACGTTGTGCAAGCCGTGAATGGCGCCATCCTGGCCACGAATCACGATGAGCGGATCGGCGTCCACTTGTAGAGTGAAATAATCCCCCGGCTTGGGAATCTCACAGGTGTGCCCCGCGAAGAGCCAGCCGGTTCGCCAGACCCGCTCGAGGTCGGCCTGATAGACCGTTTCGTCGGAGTGAAACTTGCCAGGCAACGTCCAGCCGGGGCGACATTGGGCCAGCAATGACGCGACCAATCCGGCGGCACGGTCGTGATGGTTGTGGCGGGAGCGTGGTTCGATTCCAGGCCGTCGGCCCGTTCCCGAACGATGGCGGTTAGGATTCATGGTGCTTGCTGTAATTTAGGCAAATCGTTCACCGGTCTCAATGTTCTGTTTGGCGGGCAAATGCGGGGGCCGCAAAGAACAAGCCACGACGGCATCAATCGTCATCATCGTCCTTCCCGTTCTTTACGAGAGCCAACCCCAGTTGCTTCAATCCCCTCCCATGGCCGCCGACGAACTTGGCCGGATAGCGTGCGTCGCCTCTGTTTGAGTGCCAGATGTAGCGGTTGAAAACATCGTCGTTGATCCGATCCGGTTTGCTGAAATCCATCTTCTGAACCTTTTTCGCGTAGTAACGCGCTTTGGGCGACATCTGACTCGCGACGACGCTCTCGGTCAGCGGGATGTTGTTGGGCAGCGCGGTGTAAGGCCTGAAGTCCGGAACATTGGTGAAACACTCGAACATCAGCGGGGCCATGGCGTCCTGTTGGTTCATGGGCGGCAAGCCGAGGATGCGCTCCATCGTGTGCAGGACACCGGCTTGATTGTAAAAGGTACTGATGAGCTGCCCGCGCTTCGTGTAGGGGCTGATGACGAGACAGATCGAACGATGGCCGTCCACGTGATCGTAACCACTTTGCGGATCATCTTCGATGACGAAGATCACGGTATTGCTGGCAAAGCTGCTCTTGGTAATCGCCTCGACGACCTGGCCCAGCGAGAGATCGTTGTCGGCCACCTGCGCGCGGGGCGAGGGCGAGCCGCCGGTGTGGTCGTTCGGCAGGTAAAGCAAATGGAACGAAGCCCAGACCCCGTTCGATTGCGCAGCGTTGAGTTCCTTGATGAAACCGCGCGCGCGCACGACATCCGGGATGTTCATGTTCCAACCCGGCACATTCGTTGAACTGTACGGCCGCAGGGCGGCGATGCCGATGTTTTGCACGTAGCGGATCGTGTCCGTGTTGTTGGTGTAATCCTGATAGATTTGCAGCCACGTCTTCGCCGGCGAAGTGGAGGCGTAATCCATTTCGCCGTAATTCCGGAAGGTCAGCCCGTGCGTCAGGACGTTGTTCCAGATGAAACCGGAGGAGGAATAGGTGAGCGGGTCATCACCAAAGGTGTAGCTGCGGCTGGCGCCACCGAAGGATTTTTCGAGGTGGTCGGTGACATTGCCCTCGGTGCTCCAGGAGTGGCCGTCCGAGGAATTCACACCGTTACAATAGAAATTGTCGAGCAACACATATTGTTCCGCCAGCGCGTGATGGTTGGGCGAAACCAGCCGCGGGTAGATGCAGAGATTGGAATCGCCGTTGCCCTGCGGGAAGTCGCCGAATATCTGGTCGTAGGTTTTGTTCTCCTTGAGGATATAAACGACATGCTGAAAGACCGAAGGTTCGCCCCGGCGCCGCGGCACAGGCACGGGCAACTGGCCGGCCAGCGGCGCCTGCAGCGCCTGCTTGATCTGGGGCACGCGGCCATCCTCGAAGGCCTGCGCGGTGTATTTGCTCAACGGATCCGCATCGGGGATGGCAATTTTGTTGGCGGTGCCGAGATGCGCCCCAATCTGCCAGGAGGTGACCATGGGTTGACCCAGCCGGGTGCCGAGGCCCTTCACGTTGGCCACATAGAGGTGGTTGCTGTCGGCCACAACGGCCCCCGGATACCAGTCGGTTGGGAGGAATCCCTGGACGACGCTGTTCGGGTGTTGCGCGTTTGGGAGTTCCACCACGGCGACGGCATTGTTCCCCCCACTGGTCACGAATAATCGCGAGCCGTCCGGGCTCAACGCCAGGCCGGTACTCGCACTGCCATAGGGATAAGTGGGATCCGGCCGGACCAGAATGGTCTCCTTTACCGCCCGAGTCGCCGTGTTGATTACACTTACCGTGTCGGAGTTCGCATTGGCTACATAAAGGGTCTGGCCTTCAGCACTCAGCTCCAGATCACACGGATGGAGCCCGGTGGCGGTTTGCGCGGTTTGCAGACCAGTCAACAGATTTACGAAAGAAACCACGCCGCTGGCCGCCACCCCGCGGCTGTCGATGACGACTTGCGTGCCGGCGGACGGGGCGGTCAAGTCACCACCCGTGGGAAAACGTCCACCCCAATCGGAAACGTACGCCGTATTACCATCGGGGGAGAGCGCCACGTCCCAGGGCGCAACGCCCACGGTGATTTGCTGGGTGACGTTGCCGTTGGCGAGATTCACAACCGCCAGTTTGTTTGCGATCGAAAGACACACATAAGCCTTGGTGTCATCGGTGGAGATCGCGAGCCCGCAAGGATAAGAACCGCCGGGCATGGCAATCGTGCGCGCGAACGTAACGGTGCCATTCGTGGCCACAGCCCATTCATAGAGTTCATTCCCGGCCCCGGTGACATACACATGGGTACCGCTGTGGCGCATCGCGATTCCGTGCAACGATGCGCCACTGCCGGGATAAGCCGCAGTTTGCAACACCGTCCAGGTGGCGGCATCCACCACGAGCAGATTGTTGATATTCTTGAGGTAAACCAATCGCTTGTCGGGCGAGAGGACGAGATCCACCGGCCGGCCGGCGAACTGGATTTGCTTTCCGGCCGCACGGAGGATCTGCTTTGTGGGAATGGACTGCTCCCCGTCCGGCAACTGGCCGACCCGGATATCCGGCTGCAACTGGCCGACCCGGTAAAACGCAGTATTGCTGCTGATGGGAATGGTGAGGTTGCGATTGGTAATTGCGCTGTTGATCACCTCCCAGTTCGCAGAAAGCACACTGGGGGTCCGCTCGACGAAGCAGACGCCATCGGGCGCCGTCCAGTTCAAGGTGACGGAGGTTGGGGCGGCGGTCAGCTGGGTGATCCGGACCGCGGCGTTGCCTGGAGGCAGCCCGTCCGCAGTGGGCCCGCCGAGGTTCGCAATCGCATCGGGCGAGAGGCGGCCGTTCACGAACTGAATGCTATTTACGAAACCCGGCCGCGCGAAACCATCGATCCCGGCGGTGAAAAGCTGGGCCGTCGGCCCCAAGGCGTAGCGGCCATCCACGCCGCCGGACAACGGCTGGCTGCCGACGCTTACGCCGTTCACGTACTTGGTGAGCTGCTGGCCCGCGGGGGCCAGGAGATCCACGGCAAACGCCAGGCGGTACCATGTGTCCGTCGTCAACGGGCCGTTGAACTGACCCTCGGCGCCAAGACCGTTCGGGTCAGGGAAAGTGCCCAAATCGCCAATCAGGTAATCCGCGGCGTTGCCGGCGTGGTTGAAAGGGTCGGTCTGAAACAACGCACGCCACTGGTCACCACTCGGCGCGGGGTACATTACGTCCATGAGCAGCGTATATTGATTCACGAATCGGCCGCCGCCATTGGGTCGGCCCCCATGCCGGAGGTAATAGCCTTGCGCGATGGTGTTGCTGCCAAAACTCATCACCCGGGCAGGCCGGCCGTTGATCATCAGCTCCGTGAAAGCGGTGAGGCTCGCGGTGTCGTTGAGATACTCCAAATTCGCGCCCACCGTCGCCCGCAAATCACCGGCATCAAAATCCCACTGCCCCGTGACGAGCGGCACGGTAACCGTCAAACTCGCGCCACTGCTCTCGATCGCGCCGGAATTGTTGCTGACCATCACGGTATAAACTCCCTGGTTCGTGCTGTTCACCGGCGAGATAACGAGCGTGGCATTGGTGGCGCCGGGAAGATTTGTGCCATTCAACCGCCACTGGTAATTGAGCGGTGGGGTTCCCCCGGCGGTGACGGTAAACGTGGCGGTGGAACCGACGCTGACATTCAGGCTGGGCGGCGCATTGGAGATGACCGGTAACGCGCCGGGCGTAATGCTGTAGAGCCCGAAGTTGTCGATGCCGAAATACCAACTGTCCGTGCCGGCGTGAGCGAAACGGAAGCGCACGGCAGGTTGGTTGTCCGCCGCGGGGAGGCGGAACAGTTCCACCCGCTTGGATTCCACCGGGTTGTCGTCCACCCGCGCGTTGATGTAGTTCGTCAATGCCGGAGTAATGGGCGCAGCGATGAAGGCACCATAATATCCGCCGTAGGATTTCCCGCCGATGAAGTTGGTAGCCACATCGGAATAACGGTTGGTCAACGTCTTGACGGCATCAACCTGGCCGCCGGCACCCGTAAGCACGTCGGGTCCGTCCAGCATATACACGACCGGCAACCAGGTGACGCCACCATTCACGGAATACTCCACGGCGGCAAAGCTATCCTGGTTTTGTTCAAAGAGACTGTGATACGAAACGAAGATGTTGGTCTGGCCGGTGAGATTGTAATCCGGCGACCAGAGATATTGGATCTGACTGCCCTCGCGATAACCCGAAGTGCAGAACATGAATTTGCCTTGCGCCAGATTGGTTACCACCTGGCCATTGACCACATTGGCCGGGTTCGAGGACAGGACACGGGAATAATCCGTGGAAGTATGAACGGTATACGCTAGAAAGTTGGAAGTGAACCGGTTTCGATCCAGCACCAACCAGCCAGCAAACGGGACGGAAGCCAGTTCGACCAGGTTGGAATTCGCCTGCGGCAGGGTCGAATAATTCGTGCGCGACCAACCTGCCGGCAGCCCGCCTTCGGCAACCGCCTCAAAAGTTTCCAGATGGAGGGGTAGTGGCAGGGTAATTGGTTCCGCCACCACGGGAGCCAGCCGGCCAAAAACAACCAAAAGGCTGAAGGCGATGGTCGCGGTGTATTTTCGGCAGGGACATTTCATGGCTCAGGACAAACACAATCACTGCGAACCGGGACGAAGCGGCCCGCTGGGTTGAGGTCAAACTACACAGCCAGCGCGCCCGGGCAACGCCCATTTCTTGGGGGTTAACCTCCGTCCAGACGATGGCCGGATACCGGGGGAGCAATGGTTACTTTTTCAGAAACTTGGCGACGGCTCCGGTACGACTGTGGACGTTCAGCTTTTCAAAAATGTTTTTCACATGGCCGTGGACCGTCCAGATACTGATGTGGAGGGACTCAGCGATTTCCTTGTCCAGGTAGCCTTTGCTCAGCAGCGCCAACACCTCATGCTCGCGGTGGGTAAGCTGGGCCATGTCCGGGGCTCGCACGTCGCCAGGCGAGGCGAGCAGCACCCGGCGAAAGTATTGCTGAACCGAAACCGCCAGGTCGGCGCTGGTGAAATCCATTTTCCCCAAAGCTTCGACGACCGGCTCAAGGATCTGGCTGGGCGGTGTGCGCTTCAACAAATAACCAGTTACACCACCGGGAACGGACGTGAATAGTTGATCACTGTCCTCGTACACCGAGTAGTACAGAGCGACCCGGCAATCGGTAACGAGCTTTAATCTGTCGAGCGATAAAGCACCTTGGATTTTGGCCAGGCTGTGATTGGCCAGAATGATGTGGATCGGCTGGTGGTCCAGAGTTTGAAGTGCCTGGCTCAGAGTCGCAACGGGGGTAACGTGGCAAAACCCGAGCTGTCCCTGGACGCAGTCAGCGAGTGCCTGACGAATCCCGGTGTCGGCTTCAATCAGCGCGAGATTCAGTCGAGGGTGAAGGTTCACCTCAGCGGCCGACGGTTGCGCTCGCAGCCCAGGTCCTGGGGTATGGATGGTTGTGTAAGTCCAGGCGACAGGATCGTCGGACCATCGCACGGCCAGGGTCAGCTCACGGCGAAACTGCTCGTTGGCCGCTTGCCATCCCTGGCGGATGACGGTTCGATGAATCCTGGCGGCCAGCGCCGCCCCTCGCGTTTCATTGCTTGTTCCCAGGCGAAAATACTGACTCGTTCCGGCGTGCTCAACGCGAACCGAGAACTCCGACGTGGCTTTGCCATCGGGGAATTCGAGATAAGCGCGATGAAGCAATCGAGGTTTCCAGTCCGCAGCGTCTCTGACGGTCAACGTCTCCCGCGGCTTGTTGTGAGGAACTGAAACCGCAGCCGCATCCGGCCTGGTCCGATCGCGGGGGACGGCATCGTGATCGACCGATACCAGCTTTCGGTAAATCCGCCAGGCTTCGCGGGCGGCCGTGTCCCGGTTCGTAGCGGTCAGCGAATAGGTCCGCCGCCGCCCCTGATGCTGGATCTTGACGGACCACGCTTTGAGTGCCTGGCGTTGGCCATTTCGCGTAAACGTGTTCTTGAAGAGCCGCCGGCGCCAGTAGGCCGCGTTGAACCCGTTGCCCGGATTTTGCAACGAGCCGGCATTCTTCCGTGGAGCAATGTTGCTTGGACGCTGCTTGGACACATCACATAAATAGAGCCGCGAATCGAACTTCGCAAGCAATGGTTTCTCGCCGGAGGTCGGACGGGCCCGAGACCGCGGCCAAAACTCGGAAAACCCAGCGGGCCGGGCCGGGCAGGAGCTTCAGGGCGGCCCTTGTACTGGAGGGGAGGAGCCGATTTGCTCCCGAATCCAGACGACAACCACGGCGAGCCGGGTGCGCCAGCGGCGTTTGGAATAGCGGCGCCACGGGGCAAGTGATCGCCCGGGCAAACAAATCTCTCGGGCCGCCCTCGAATCCCAGCCGCCCCGTTAAAACGTCGTATCGGGGGAAATCCCCTCCCCAAACTAGGGGTTGTTTGCCATGAGAAGCCTGTTAGCATGGGTAAAAATATAACCAAACGACAAGTGACGCCTGAAGGATCATCCATGGATGATTGCCATTAGGCGGGAAGTTACGACTAAACCTCAGTTTTATCCGTACCTATGCGAAGAAGAACTTTAATCAAGCCGGTTTGTTCGGGGCTAGCGATCCTTGCTGGCTCATTTTCGTTCATGGGTACCGCCCAGGCCGTAACGCTCCTTTCTGAAAACTTTGAAGGGCCAAGCAATGTTTTTGGGGCGCCCACCTACAATTACGTCCTCAACTACACTTTACCCAATTTGCTGTTGCCCGGGGGCGGGGCCTCCTACATGCATGGTGGATCAGGAACCTCGGGGTCGGCGTCCTCCAAAATCTTTACGGCTACCGGTACGCCCATCAACCTGCTCACCGGGGGCATCACGGCGGGGCAAATTGATGGTGGGCTCATCACTTACAATCTCTACGCCCAATTCAGCACCTACCTGTCGCAGAATGACAATGGCACTCTTTATGTCCAGTTTTTGAAAGCCGACAGCACTCCGCTCGGTTCCGCCCTCCAAATAGGCGGGTCGGCGTTCGTGAGCGCATTGGGTAGCGATCCGGCAGGATATCGAAGCTGGGGCGCCGATTCGTTAACCGGTTTCGTCCCTTCCGGGGCCCGATCCGCCAACATACTGCTGTTTGAAACCAAAACTCCGAACGGCTCGAACATCGACGGCTACGTGGACAACATCAACTTCTCCATTTCGCTGGTGCCGGAACCGGGCGTCATGACGCTCCTGGCTTTGGGGGGTGGCTTGGCGGCATTGAACCGCCGACGCCGCTGAACTTGCACGTGGGTTTGGCCACGAAAACTTTGGCGGCCTCTGCCTGCGCGGAGGCCGCTTCCGTTTTGTTCGACGATCGTGGCTTGAGAAAGATCGCTTGTGGGCTTGACCAGGAAAGATCAAGAAGATCTGCCCGAGCTTCAGCAGGCCCGTGCCTTGTGGATCGCTAATCGCTTCGACGATGCCGTCAGTCTGTTCGTCGAGACTGCCGCCCGCCACCCCCAGAACATCGCAGCGCTCGTGGACACCGCCCGTGCGCTCGGTCATCGCCATGAAATCAAGCGCGCCGGGGAATACCTGGTTCGCCTTCGCGCCCTCGCGTCCGATCGGAAGGATCTGCCTTTCATTATCGGCCAGACGTTCCGGATGATCCACCGCGAGGAACTCGCCATCCAGTGTTTCGAAGAATACGTGGCCGGTCCGGGCCGCCGCCATGCCGACGCCCATTTCGAACTGGCGGTGCTTTACGAGCGCCGCCACCGTGTGGCGGATGCGGAAGCGGCCGTGACCCGCGTTCTGAAGCTCAACTCGGCCTATTTCGAAGCTTCACTGCTCCAAGGCCGCCTCCTGCGTCGCCGGGGTGAGATCGGCCCGGCCAAGGCCCTCTTCCGGCGACTGGCGGAGAATGCCAAAGTCCATGCCTTCTCGCGCGCCCAGGCCTGGGCGGCCCTGGCAGACATCGCGGACAAGGAGGGCAACTACGAACAAGCCGTGGGCCTTATGGCGCGCTGCAAAGACCTGCAGATCGCGCACGCCCAGGTCTTTCAACGGCATTCCGCCGTCGTCTTGGGCAGCCTCGAGAGCTTCAATGAATCCGTGACCGCGGATGATCTCCGCCGATGGCAAGCGCAGAAGGACGACCTTCGCCCGTTGGCCCGCGTTGCGCATCTGACAAGTTTCCCCCGTTCTGGCACCACCCTGCTCGAAAACATTCTGGACGCTCATTCAGGCGTCATTAGCAGCGAAGAGCAGCAGGTGTTCAGCCGCGACATTCTCGATGCCTCCTGGAAGGAGCCACACGAGACCACGCCGCCAACCGTCGCGGGTTTCGACCGGATCCCGGTGGCAAAGCTCCAATCCCTGCGCCGGCGGTATTTGAGCGCAATGGAAGAATCGCTGGACGAACTCATCGGCGACCGCGTCCACCTCGACAAAAACCCGACGCACACTTTGTTCATCCCGGCCTTGGTGCGGCTGTTTCCTGAATCGCAGTTTCTAATCGCGCTGCGCGATCCCCGCGACGTCATCGTCAGTTGCTACTTTCAGTATCTGCCCCTCAATCCAACGAGCGTATCCTATCTTACCTGGGAATCCACCATTCGACGATATGCCCTGGACATGGGGGTTTGGCTGCGACTGCGCGAACGGCTCGAGGCCAGTTCCTGGTTGGAAGTCCGCTACGAGGACGTCGTGCGGGACCTGCCCGCCGCGGCGCGTCGTGCGCTGGCTTTCCTGAATCTGCCTTGGGAAGAGACGGTGCTCGGGTATCGGGAACGACTGACTTCCAAAACCGTCCACAGCCCCACCTACCTGGACGTCGCGCAACCCGTCCATGGACGGCCCATCGGGCGTTGGAAGAACTATGCCCCTTGGTTGGAGCCTGGCTTGGGTAAACTCGAACGGTTTGTGAAGGAATTCGGCTACACTTAAGCACCTCGAAACGCTCGCGGTCGCCCCTTGCACCACTATGCCTGATTCAACTGACCGGTGGTGGTCACCCGGGCCACCTTTGCGCCCCTAAAAATGGGGGTTGTCTCCTTTTGGAGAAAGCATAAGGTTTAGCCAATTCCAAGTATCAAGTGAAACGTCAAAGCCGACATCGTCGAGCAAACGTCCCGCTTAATGTGCGGGGAAAGGGTCACGCGCTGCACCTTTCAGGTTTTACCC